>JBKJSR010000766.1:0-14057 GCA_046594355.1 Bryobacter sp. | reverse complement strand
TTCTCTTTCCGTTTCCCCCTCTTGTCCATTTCCATCCTCACGGGCGCGCAATCGCCCATGTGGGTTTGACAATCGAATATTCTCAGTCGCTGCTCACGTCACAGGTGTACCCGCAGCCCATCCGCTGTTCGGAGAACGCAATCCGAACAGACTCGAAAAAACAGGAACGAAACCATTTTCCATTCCTGCTTAAACGATTGAAGCGGATGGGCTGCATGGTGAAAGCCACAAACTAAGCCCCTTCGCCTTAAGTTGCGTCGAAAAAACAGGAACGAAACCAATTTCCATTCCTACTTAAAGAGTTAAAGCAGATAGAGCCCGAGTTGGCGAATTAACCTCTGGCAAAACAAAGCAGCCCAAGATCTTCGCTCTAGTCGACATACCCACGCCACGTATTCCCCTTTTCGTCGCGCAACACAATGCCGTTGCCGCCCTCGGAAACACCTGATAGACAATTGCCCTTCGAATCGCGAAAACGGAACCGCACCATCGTGTCGAAGCCCTCGGCAACCCCTTGCCATTCGTGGCCCTCTTCATCCCTCAGGCGGATGAAATCTCCATCGCCAAACCCTTGCAAGACCTGGTTACCCGCGCCCTGAAAGCGGTAATAACCTGGCTTGGAACCAAAATTGTTTCGCCGGCGATTCGTCATCATGTGTGCCTTAACAATCGGCACAACAATCGTTTTACTTTAGCGGCTCACCCGATCCGAAAAACCCACATATTGCACTTCTTCTTCCAGCTCCAGATCGAATTCATGCAAAACAAGCGACTTCAGCCTGTCGATAAGCCGACAAACCTCGGCTGCCGTACCGCTCCCGTTGTTGTAAATCAGGTTGGCATGATAATTTGCCACTTCGATCCCACCCTCGCGCATCCCTTTCGATCCAATTTCCTCGAGAAACCAGGCGGAAGGCACTTTACCCGCCCGTATCACGCCCGCAGGCACCCGGCTCAACGCCTTCATAGGGAGCTGTGCCACGAACAGATTCTTGAAAATGCTTCCGGCGCACTTCAGCGTTGGCGGGAACTTCTCATTGCGGGTTGCCAGAATCTCCGCAGCCGTATTCCGCACTGCGTCTGCATCACCGGGAGCGAGCCGCATCCTGGCAGCCAGCAGTATCCAGTCCTTGTGCGCCTTGAATCCGCTCGTGCGATAGGCGAAACCGCAATCCGCATTCGCCACCTCACGAATCGCCACTCCATCAAACACCGTCACCTGCTCGACAAAATCCATGATCGTCTGGCCATAAGCACCCGCGTTACCGTAAAGCGCGCCCCCTAGCCAGCCGGGAATTCCGGTCATCCGCTCCATCCCGGTCAGCCCCAGATCGGAGTGGACATCAACCACTTCCTGCCAGACGGCACCGGCTTCGGCAACTGTGAGGCCATCGTTTCTGGAGATCGAGCTTCCGGTGAAACGCAAAACCACCCCGTCAAAGCCCGCATCGGAAACAATCAGATTCGAACCGCCCCCCAGCGTAATCAGAGGCAATCCACTCTCACGCAGGATCGCAGCCACCCCTGGCAATACGGAACTCGTCCGCACATCCACCATCCAGCGCGTCGGCCCGCCGAGTCCAAAACGCGTGTGTTTGCTCAGCGCTTCGTTTTCGCGAACCAAGATTTCTGATCGAAAATCATCCAATCGTTGCAGTTTGTGTGTCTCACCCGTCATCCTTAATCAGTATGGCGCGCACCAAAGCATCGTTCCCGGGCTTTCCCAAAGAAGCACTGCAATTTTTGCGGAGCATTGAAAAAAACAACAACCGCGCGTGGTTCGGAAAAATGAAAACCGTCTATGAAGACAGCGTCAAGGCACCGATGCTGGCGCTGGTCGAGGCGCTCGATCAGGAACTTCTCGACTACGCTCCCGAATACATCACCGAGCCGGCTAAGGCGGTTTTTCGCATTCACCGCGATGTGCGCTTCTCCAAGCTCAAAGATCCTTACAAGACAAACATCGCGGCGGGCTTCCACCGTCAGAACCTCGGCAAGAACGATACCGCCAGCTTCTATCTCCACATTGATGCGAAAGAAATTTTTGTTGGCGCGGGCGTTTACATGCCGATCCCCGAACACATCCGTATCCTACGCAACCACATTTCGGCGAATCACATCGTATTCCGCGAGATCCTGGCCGACAACCAGCTCCGCAAGTGGATGGGCGAATTGCAAGGCGACTTGATGATCCGCCCGCCCAAGGGCTTCATCACCGGCCACCCGGCCGAAGACCTGCTCAAGCGCAAGATGTACATTGTGTGGGCAACCCTCCCCCCGGAACTGGCTCTCACGCCTCAACTGCTCGGCGAAGTCTCTGCGCGTTTCCGCGCCGCCACGCCTTTTGTCGAATTCCTAAACCGCCCCATTCCCGAGGCCGCCCGCAGGACCAAAGACCCTCAGTTCCAGGAATAGTCCACGCACCGCACAAGCTGCTCAGCAAACCGGCCCGATTGACTTCGATGTGTGTGATGACAACTCAGATCAATTGCGCTCTAAGGATCGGAACAGTCCGTGAAAGCCCTTGCCGCTCCAGCATCTCCAAGTATTCGGTTACGGTTCTAGCCGGATTCTTGAGGCTCTGCCGATGGTTGTGTGCGGCTTCCGCTACAGCGCCAGGATCAAGATCAAGGAGGTAAAGAATGAATTCATCCGGGTGCTGCACCTCAATGCCAAAAGGCCCAACGATTTCGGCGGGAAAGTCCCGCAGGTTCCTCGTTACGATGACATCCGCACGCCCGCAAATGGCGGCTGCCAGCACATGCCTGTCGTTCGGATCGAGAAGTTGTAAGCCGGGCATAAGATCTTCATAGCCACCCACGAGTGCGTCGACAGCGTGCTTGTCCATGAGCATGCGTGTGCGCTCCAATTGCGTGCGTGTCAAATCCGGTCGATTCATGAGCAGACTGGACATCCATTCCTCATGAATCGCGTCAGACCATTTCGCGCGGAACAGCCCTGCTAAGGCCAAGTGCATCAGCAGATTCCTGAGTTCCGCGGGATAGAGCACATTGGCGGCATACAAGGCGGTGAACGCGGCCACTGCGCTTAGATTCCTAATTCCTGGTCATAGGCCGCAAGCGCTGCAAGGGCGGCTCGCCGATCTGCATCAACACGGCGACTGTACGCCATCAAGCCTTCAAAGCGGACGCGGCGATGTGTACCCACTTTACGAAAGTCAATTTTTCCTTCATCGAGAAGTTGGATCAGAGACGGCCGCGAGATATTCAGCATGTCCGCTGCTTCCTGTGTTGTCAGTTCCGCGTTGACTGGGATTAAAGTCACTGCATTCCCCCGTGCCATTTCTTCAAGGATCCGTACCAGCATCCGAACGGCCGGAGCTGGGATTCTTACTGTGGCCTCAGCCGAACCGTCAAGCATGCGAAGCTGTAGCGGCTCCGCCGTCTGCTTGCGTCCCGCAAGAACTCGGCTGGTTTCCTTGGCAAGTATCGCCTCGGCCTTGGAGGGAATAGTTGAAGCCATTGTTAGGTGTGCCATTTTCTCCTCTAAATTCTTGAAAATCTGATTCAACACTAGCAATTATTCGCAGCAATCGCAATCAGTCGCAGCAGACGATACTATTGCCCCTCTGCCGCCCGTACTCGTCGTTGAAGGCCACCATTGCGAAGCCCATCCTGCCGGCTATGCCAGAATAAAGGCTATGTCCACTGCTGAAGCGGCGCTTCCAACGCCCGAACAGGTTGCCAAATACGAGCCTGTCATTGGCCTCGAAGTGCATTGCCAATTGGCCACGAATACGAAGATTTTCTGCGGTTGTCCCACCAGTTTTGGAGATGACCCGAATTCCAACACCTGCCCGGTCTGCCTCGGCTTGCCCGGCGCATTGCCCGTCTTGAGCCGCCAAGCCGTTGAACTCGGCGTGCAGGGCTCGCTCGCCCTCCATTGCGAAGTAAATCCCAGTTCCATCTTTGCCCGCAAAAACTACTTCTATCCCGACCTCCCCAAGGGCTACCAGATCTCTCAGTTCGATCAGCCGCTAGCCGAACATGGCTGGCTCGACATACAGGTCGAAGGCGTCACCAAGCGCATCGGCGTCACACGCGTCCACATGGAAGACGACGCCGGCAAGAGCTCGCACGATGGCTTCAAGGATTCCGATAAATACAGCTACGTCGACCTCAATCGCGCCGGCACTCCGCTGATCGAAATCGTTAGCGAGCCCGACATGCGCAACTCCGACGAAGCCTACGCCTACCTCACCGAGGTCAAGCAGACCATGCAGTTCATCGAAGTCTCCACCTGCGACATGGAGGAGGGCCAGTTGCGTTGCGATGCCAATGTCAGCGTTCGGCTGATCGGCGCTGAAAAGTTTGGCACCAAGGTCGAAATCAAGAATCTCAACAGCTTCCGCCACGTCAAACTCGGTATTGAGTACGAGATCCTACGGCAGATTGGCCTTCTCGAATCTGGCCAACGAGTCCGCCAGCAGACCCGCCTCTTCAATGTCGATAGCGGCGAAACCACGCTGATGCGCGACAAGGAAGAAGCCGCCGACTACCGCTACTTTCCCGAGCCCGACCTGCTGCCCCTAGTCGTCTCGGAAGAATGGAAAAACGAGCTGCAGGCCCGCATGCCCGAACTGCCGTCCGCACGCCGTTCGCGCTTTGTAAACGAATATGGGCTTCGCGAGTATGACGCCCAGGTCCTGACGCTCACCCGTCCGATGGCCGACTATTATGAGCGCGCAGCCAAAGCTTCATCCGACCCAAAGACCACCGCCAACTGGGTGATGGGCGAACTGGTCGGCATGCTGAACGGCGCGGGCAAAAGCATTGAGGAATCTCCGATACCCGCCGAACACATCGGCGAACTCGTCGGCCTGATCGCCAGCGGAGAGCTCTCCGGCAAGCTGGCTAAAGACATTTTTCCCAAGATGTTTGCCGACGGTTTGTCGGCCAAGGCGATCATGGATCGCGACGGTCTGAGGCAAATTTCCGACACCGGCGCACTCGACAAGATCATCGATGAGGTGCTGGCGGCAAACCCGAAACAGGTAGAGCAGTATAAGGGCGGCAAACCCGCCGTCATTGGCTTCCTCGTCGGTCAGGTCATGAAAGCCAGTAAAGGCCAGGCCAACCCCGGTGCCGTCAACGAAATGATGAAAGCCAAGCTCGACTCGTGATCCAGTTCCTGATCTCCATCGCGCTCGCCACATCCATATACGGGCAATCAGAAGTGCTGCCCATGAGCTTCTCCAATCTTCCGGCTTGCGCGGGGCCATCGGCTACGCCGCGCCCCAAACCGGAAGCCGATGGATCCTTCCTGCTCCTACGCATCAAGGACCCTAGCGGCATTGGTGCCGAGATCTGGTGCGCCAAAGAAGCCGCAGGGTTCAACTATCAATATCGCCTCTCGGCCCCCGACGGCCGCTCGCGCCGCCTCGACCGCTGCCAGCTCCCCGACGGCATCAACTCCGTCGGCGTCGAGCACGAAGGCCCGGTAGCCGAAACGCCTCTCCCGAACGGGGGCCAATTCCTGCGGACCGCAGGTCGCCTCGTGCGCCTCATACACAACAACTGGGACACCCACGCCGGGCACCACGCCATCTACGACTTCCGCCGCCAGCATCTCACCATCTATGCCACCACTGCGGTAGAAGACGCCGCCGGACGCAGGGTACGCACCCTGAACGACGTCCATGGATTTGCACTCGACGCCATCCCGCAATCGGAGCCGCTGGCTGCGCTGGGCAAGGCCCCACCAGAGCGAGCATTCGATCCCAACCGCGTCACCTGCGTCACCGCCCTCTCTGACGAAGGCATGCGCATCCACGAAGAAGAAGTACACGCGTTTATCGGCCCCAATCAGGCTGGCAAACTCACTGTCTCCTGGCCGGAATCTTCCCCCATCGACAAGATCGAATTCGACGCGGCACGCCGCCACTTGAAGTTGAAATTCCCACCCACGGCCCGCAAGACCATCGTCTCGATCGCGTTCCCGCGCACCATGCTCGGCCTCGGCAACGAGCTTTCGCATGTCCGTCTCGACGGGCGCTTCGTCGAGAGTGAAGAATCGACAACCGCCACCCACAAGTCGATCCGCTTCCGCCTCGATGAACCGGCTCGCGAAGCGCTGCTCACCGAATCGGGGGGCTTCCCCTTCTTCATGGTTACCGCCATTGCGCTCGCGGGCGCAATCCTGATCGGTGGCGTCTTCGGAATGCTATTTCGCCGCAAGCTGCCACCCGTTGCCGACGATATCGATTCACGAGACCTGCCGCAATAAACTGGAGGTCGATAGCGGCTCCTCGCTCTACTTCAACGAGGCGGCCAAGAAGCTGCTGCCAATGCTTCACTGGAACTGATCAGGTCACCGGCCCGGGGTTAAACGGCGCAAGCGCATTGTGCAGGCCCCAATGATCCGCCCAGGTCTTCTTCCGGCCGCTCGCCACATCGAGCATCAGGTGAAACAAATCCCAGCCAACGCTCTCGATCGTCGCCTCGCCGCTGGCAATGCGTCCGGCATCGAGATCGATCAGATCCGACCAGCGCTCGGCGAGCGCAGTCCGCGAAGAGACCTTGATCACCGGCACAAGCGCCAGCCCGTAGGGTGTGCCTTCGCCTGTCGTGAACACATGTAGATTCATCGACGCCAGTTGCTGGGTCCCACAGATAAAATCGCTCGCCGGCGTTGCGGCAAACACCAGCCCTTTCGACCGCACCCTCTGCCCTTGCGACGCCACAGCGCTGATGGCGCTACTGCCGGATTTCGCAATGCTCCCCAAGCTCTTCTCGACGATGTTCACAAGCCCGCCGCGCTTGTTGCCAGGCGTCGTATTCGCGCTCCGGTCCGCCCAGCCGCGCGCCAGATACTCGTCGTACCAGCGCATCTCCCGGATCAACTCGCGCGCGATATCGGGTGTCGCGCAACGCGGCGTCAACAGGTGTACCGCATCGCGCACTTCAGTCACTTCACTGAACATCACTGTCGCGCCGGCGCGCACCAGCAGGTCTGCCGCAAACCCGACAGCCGGGTTGCAGGTTACCCCCGAAAACGCATCGCTCCCGCCACACTGTAATCCGACAATCAACTCCGACGCCGACAGCCTCTGCCGTGTCCGGCGATTCAACAATTCGAGCTTTCGCTCAGCCGCCTGCAGGATGGCCGCAACGATCTCCCCAAAGCCGCGCAGATCCTCGTCCTGCAGGCGAATCAGATCGGGCTCGAAATCAAACACGGGGAACGCTGGATCCTTCGGCAGCAATCGCCCCGGCTGCATCTTCTCGCAGCCCAAACTCACCACCAGCGGCGACCCGGCGATATTCGCATGTCGGCTGATATGCCCCAGCGTCGCAATCGGCACCGCCGCACCGGGAGCATCGATCGCCACGCCGCAGCCGTAGTTGTGAGTAATCGCCACTACGTCATCCACATTCGGATAGCGTGGCAGCAGCTCAGTCTTGATCCGTCTCACGGCATAGTCGACCGTGGGGGCAACGCATTGCACCGTAGTCGTGATGCCAAGAATGTTCTTCGTGCCAGTGCTACCGTCCGGATTTCGAAAGCCGTCGAAGGTATAGCCTTCGAGCACCGGCATCGGTGCCGGTATCGCGGTCGCGAGCAGCAGCGTCTCGAGCGACGGTGCCTCAGGCATTGCCACAAACTCTTCTCTCACCCAGGCACCTGCAGGCATTGCGCGTTTGGCGTGCCCGATCACCTCGCCGTAGCGCAAGATCGGCTCGCCTTCGGCAAGGCCGCGCAGGGTCACCTTGTGCGCCTGTGGCGTCGCCTCAACCAGCACCAGACCATTCGAAAACTCCGCGCCCGCCGGCAACCCGCCGGCATTGACGATGATCGCGACATTGTCGCGTCCGTGAACTTTAACAAAGAGAGGGCCCAATTCGCTAGTCTAGTCCCATGACGATATCCCGCCGCTCATTGGTCGCTTCTTCCGCCATGGTCTTCTCACTGAGAGGTGCCGCTCCCGCTCCTGCCATCAAGGACACCGTCAACATCGGCTTCATCGGCAGTGGCATTCGCGGCAAACAATTGATCGAAGAATTTCAGGCGGTCCCCGGTGCCCGTGGCATCGCCGTAGCCGACCTCTATGACGGCTGCCTCGAGCGTGGCAAGGAGCAGCTTGGCGACAAAATCCAGACCGCCAAGGACTATCGTACGCTCCTCGACAACAAAGACATCGAAGCCGTCGTCATCGCTACACCAGACCACTTGCACGAACGCATCACCCTCGACGCCCTCGCCGCCGGTAAGCACGTTTACGTCGAAAAGCCCATGACCTGGTCGGTCGCCGAAGGCCCCCGCATCATCGCAGCAGCCGCCAAAAGCGGCAAGCTTTTGCAAGTCGGAAGCCAGGCGAAAACCTCAGCCCTCACCGCCAAGGCCAAAGAGCTGATCGCCTCCGGCGCGCTCGGCAAAGTGAACATGATCCGCATGGGCAACCATCGCAACAACTCCGAAGGTGCCTGGCTCTATCCGATTCCACCCGATGCCTCCGTGACAACAATCGACTGGCCGCGCTTTCTCGGCAAAGCCTCCAAGCGTCCCTTCGACGCCGCACAGTTCTTCAGGTGGCGCTGCTGGTGGGACTATTCGGCCGGTGTCGCCGGCGATCTCTTCGTCCACCAGTTCACCCAGATGCATGAGTTCATGAGCGCCAAGGCCCCGAAGTCGGCCGTCTCGCAAGGCGGAATTTTCAAGTGGAAAGACGGCCGCACCGTACCGGACATTATGAACAGTCTGCTCGAATATCCGGAAGGTTTTCTCGTCGACGTCTATGTCACGCAGGCCAACTCCTTTGCCCCGCGCGGCATCCTGGTTATGGGCGATCAAGCCACACTGCAAATCGAAGGCCGCAAGCTCACACTGATTCCAGAGCCCAAGCAAAGCGAAGCGCAGTTCTACGGCAGCCAGAACTTTCCCAAGCGCCTGCGCGACGAATACCTGGCCAGGTACGCAAACGATGCGCGGCCAGAACGTCCACAGCCCAAAGAGATTCTGATCGAGGCGGGTCAATCCCACAACTGGCACTTCATCGATTCCATCGTGAACTCGAAGCCCAGCCGCGAGAATGCCGAAGAAGGCCATTTCGCCGCCGCTGCCGCCCACCTCTGCAACATGGCCTATCGAAAAAGCGCCCGCATGACCTTCGATCCGCTATCGGGGAAAATCCGCTCGTAAGCCGCGATCCAAAGCGCAATCCCGCCTTTGCCCACACCAAGCTTCGGGTCGTTCACAATCAATGTCGGTTGAGCCTGGCCGTAGACAAAAAGCCGGTGAATGGTCCAGGACACTTCGATGCGAAGCTTCGTCCATACGCCGGATTCCAGATCCACATTGCTCTCGTATTTCGCTGGAAATTCTTTGCGCTGTGGTTGCGCCTGAGTTGATCGTCCGCCCGTCCATACGTAGGCAACAGATAGAACGCCTCGTAGCGGCTCAAATCGCTAGCCAAGCAAAGAACTCGCCCACCCGAATCGTCCCAGCCCCTCACTCGTCTACAGCGGATCGCGCTGGGCCATCAGCGGCATCAAGAACAAACTCATCCCCCCATGCCAACTTTCTTGCCTGCCGGAAATGCGCCTTGCTCCGCTTGGTGGTCAACACTTTCCCGCGAAGCGGTGCCTCGCAAATCTCCACTTCAATCCTCCCCGGCTGCACCAGCGGATGCCGGATCACTCTCGGCGCGCCAGCGCGCAATTCACCGCGCCAGGCCGCAATGTAACTATACTTTTCGTCCTCGTAACCTAGACTGCCGCCCTTGAGCCTCCTGTGTACCGCGCTCCGGTTCAGCCGGGCCGCGAAATGACACCAGTCCACGCCTCTTGCCGGACAAGCCGCCGGGGCGGAGCAAGGTGCCGCAATCGATGCACCCAAGCCAATCAATTGCGTTCTCGCCGCATCAATCGTCTCAAAGCCCGCCGGCGTTCCCGGCTCAATCACGATCAGCAAAGATCCCGCCGCCTTCCACGCCCGAGCTAGAATCGCAGCCGCCCGTCCAGCCTCTTCTCCTATCGAGTAGCTGAACACCACCACGTCATGCATGGGCAATTCTGCCATCGCTTCAATCGCACTCGTTCTCCAATTCACGTCCGGCAACAGTCGCTTCCCCATCTGCACCATCGCAGCTATCTGCTCAATCGCCGTCACTTCACGCAAAGACCCCCAAGCCTCTTGTGCCGCAATGATCGCCGCCCCGCACCCTGCACCCAGATCCAGCAGCGACTCCGGTGCAAATTCGGGATCAACGCCTCTGGTCCGCAAAGAATCGTTCACCGCCCGCAGCACGGCACGGTTCGCCGCCAGTGTCGCCGGAAATCGTACCGCCAGGTAAGCCGCGACCAGAATTTCGCCGTCGAGGCGCGGACCCTTCGTTCCTTTCCCCGACCGATAGGCCTCCGACATCGACTCAATCGCCGCCTTGATCCGAACGGTCCCGAATCGGCTCACCAGAATTTCAGCTTCTTGTTCCCAGTCCAACATGAGTTGAACTTAGCAGGAACCAACCACGCTACCCCGGTGTCCAACCGAACAGAGCGCTAAGATTACTGTCAGGAGCCCTCCGATGGCCGAGAACAGTTTTGGATTTTGCAACGAAGGCGGAGAACCCGCCGCACAAGTTTATAAAGATGCACTCCTCGTGGAGCGTCTTCGCCAAGGCGAAGATTCCGCCTATGAAGAGCTCTTGAAACTCTACGAGGATTCCGTCCACAATCTCGTCTATCGGCTTCTAAACCAACCTGTAGATGCACCCGATGTCGTCCAGGAAGTATTCGTCAAGGTCTATAGAAATCTCAATCGCTTCCAGGGCAAGTCGACGCTCAAGACCTGGATTTATCGCATCGCAGTGAACGAAGCCTACAATCACCGCCGCTGGTTCAGCCGGCACAAGAAGAACGAAATCGGTTTGGCGCCTCGTGAAGAAAATGGCGTGGGCCTCGCCGATATTTTGCCCGATCGCTGCCGCTCCCCCTTCGATCTCGCCGCAGACCACGAGACACGCGCCTTGATCGAAGAGGCTCTGCTCAAAATCAATCCGGTTTTCCGCTCGGCGGTTGTCCTTCGCGACATTGAAGATCTCAACTACGAAGAGATCGCCCAGGTTCTGGAGATTTCTCTTGGCACCGTCAAATCCCGCATCATGCGCGGACGAGAGGCGCTTCGTTTCGAACTCGAAACCATGCTCAAGCCTGCCAGCGGCTTCGCGTGGTCCGCGCACGCAGCAGCAGGTCAGTCCTAAAGGGGGTTATATGAAACAACAAAACGTTCACCAGGAAGTCCACGATTTACTACAGGCTCTACCCCGCCGCAAGGCAAGTCAGGGCTTGAATCTGGCGCTGCAAATCCTGGCCAGTAAAGAAGCCTCCCGCCGTCAAAAGTGGGCCAATGCACCCGTCTTTCTGGTCCGTATGAAGAACACCTTCGACCTTTGGACGGCGAACATGATGCGCCCGCTCGCGCTTCCCTGCGCCGGCGGAATCGCGGCTGCCGTTCTGGTCTTTGCCCTTTTCGTGCAGATTCAGCCCGTGCGTGCCAACAGCCACATGGCAGACCGTCCGACCAACCTCTACACCGGGCCCGCCGCCAAAACGCTTGCTCCGTTTGAGCCTCCCACCGCCGACGCCGAAGTTGAAGTTTCCATCGACGAGATGGGGCGTATCGCCGACTACAGCGTCGTTTCCGGCAACCCTAAATTGAACGTCGAAGTGCGCCGCAGCGTAGAGCGCACTCTTCTCTTTACCGAGTTCATTCCCGCAACCAGCTTCGGCCAGGCCGTCCCCTCCAAGCTCCGCCTCACGCTCCGGCGCGGAGCATCCTCAATCACAGTAAAGGGCTGATTTGTCTCGTAAGTACGGTCAACACTTTCTCAAGGATCAATCGATACTCGAACGGATCGCCGACGCCGCCTGCCCTGCGGGGGAGCAGCATCCGGTTCTCGAAATCGGCCCCGGCCGCGGCGCACTCACCCGCTACCTGCTCCCCCGCGCTACAAAAATTACAGCCATTGAAGTCGACCCCGAAATGGTTGACTTTCTCACCCGCAATTTTCCCGGCGAAGAGCGCCTCGAGATTCGGCTTCAGGACATCCTCGACACAGACCTCAACCAGTTTGGCCCTTGCGTCATCGCGGGCAACCTGCCCTACTACATCAGTTCTCCCATCGCCACCAAAGTCTTTGAGGCTTCCGGCTCCTGGCTGCGCGCCGTCTTTCTCGTCCAGAAGGAAGTAGCGCTGCGCATGGCCGCCCGCGAGGGCTCACGCGATTACGGCTATCTCAGCGTGATGACACAGCTCTACACGATTCCCACCGTGCTCTTTACGGTGCCCCCAACGGCCTTCTCCCCTCCGCCCAAAGTCCATTCGGCTGTGATCCTGCTCGAGCCCAAACCAGTCGATCGGGCCGAGGCCAAGCTGCTCCTCAAATTCGCCTCGCGCGCCTTCGCTCACAAGCGCAAAACTTTGCGTAATAACCTCTTGCCTTTCTTCGATAAAACGGCCATCGACGCTCAGCCCGAAGCGGGTTTGCGCGCCGAACAACTCTCTCCCGCGCAACTCCTGGACCTCTGCCAAAGGCTCTCCGCCTTCGACCCGATGCTATCCTGAGCGTTTGATGCCCCGAGTCCGCTTCGCCCCCTCGCCTACGGGTTACCTGCATATAGGCAGCGCCAGAACCTTTATCTTTAATTGGCTCTACGCCCGCCGCAATCAAGGCACTATGATTCTCCGTATCGACGATACCGACGTCGAGCGCAACACGGAGGCGTCGCTCAACTCCATCTTCGAAGGACTCAAGTGGCTTGGTCTCACTTGGGACGAGTTCTACCGCCAGAGCGACCGCCTCGACCTCCACCAGAAACTCGCCTGGCAGATCTTTGCGAACGGTCATGCCTACCGCGACTTCACTCCCGCTCACCAGGGCGAAGAGGATCGCGCCGGTGGCACTGTTGGCCCCTGGCTCTTCATCTCCGCTGCGCGCGAGTTGAGCCCTGAAGAATCGCAACGCCGCGCCGACGCGGGCGAGCCCTTCGTGCTCCGCTTTCTTGTTCCGCGTCATGAAGCCCGATACATCAAGTTCCCCGATGCCGTCTACGCCACACAATCGAAGAGCGTCAACGACATCGAAGACTTCGCTTTGCTTCGCTCGAACGGAATACCCACCTATCACTTGGCCTCCTGCGCCGACGATATCGATCTCAAAATTTCCCATGTCATTCGCGGCCAGGATCACCTCTCCAACACCTTCAAGCACATCCTCATCTTCGAGGCGCTCGGAGCTACCATGCCCACTTTCGCTCACCTGCCGCTGCTCATCGCCCCCGACGGAGCCAAGCTGTCCAAGCGCAAACACGGCCCCGTTGTGAGCGTGATGACTTACGAAGCCGCCGGCTTTCTTCCCCACGCCTACATCAACTTTCTCTGCCTGCTTGGCTGGAGCCCCAAGGACAACCGCGAGCAGATGTCCCGCCAGGAACTCATCGATGTCTTCTCCTTTGAAGGCATCAACCGCTCAAACGCCGTCGTCAACTTCAGCGATGCGGACCCGATCGACCCCAAAGCAACCTGGCTCAATTCCCAGCACCTCCGCACGATGCCGATTGAAGAGCTCGCGCCTATAGTCCGCGAGCGTGTGCTCCACGCCGGTCTTCCCATCCCTTACTCCGATGAGGAATTTCCTGCGGTCGTCGATGTCCTGCGATCGCGGCTCACCACTCTGAACGACTTCGCAACTTTCTCTCGCGCATACTTCACCGACGACTATGAAATGAATGCCACCGCCCTTGAACGACTCAACGCACCTGGTGCCCGCGAATCCCTTCGCGAACTGGGCTCGCGGCTGGCAGCGACTTCCGAATTCACCGAAGCCAGCATCGAAGCCGAGCTCCGCAAACTCTCGGAAGAGCGCGGCCTCAAGGCAGGAATCCTGATCAATGGATCCCGCGCCGCCCTCACCGGACAACCTGTAGGGCCCAGCGCCTTTCATGTCTTCACCGCCCTCGGGCGCGAACGCTCCCTCGAAAGACTGCTCAAAGTATGACTCCAGAAATTAAGAGAGTGATCGGCCTCGGTGGCCTGCTTGA
>JBKJSR010000684.1:0-7667 GCA_046594355.1 Bryobacter sp. | reverse complement strand
GAACGCGGGGCTTATACAGTGCGCTTCGCAATGCAGTTGCCCGAGACCGGCACGCTTCCCGACAATAGCGTCGTCGCCTCTTTTCTCAACAGCTTCGCTCGCGGCAATCGGCTCGATGATGATCGCAAGGGAGACGGCTCCGCTCTCCAGGCTCTCAACCTGATGAACGACGCTTTCGTGATGACCCGCATCCGTTCCAGCAATACCGGAGGACAGCAAAGCCTGCTGAACAGATACATCAACATGGCGGACGAGCAGTTGGTCAATCAGCTTTATCTGACAGTGCTGTCCCGATACCCAGTCCAGCAGGAAGCCGAAACCGCCATCGCAACTCTGCGCGGCACAACCGGCACCGCGCGTTTACAAAAGGGAGAGAACCTCTTGTGGTCTCTCTATAACAAAGTCGACTTTATCTACAACTACTAACGGGGCGCACCATGACACCGAATGAACGATTCCTGAAATTCATAGAGAAGTATCCGCATCGGCACAAGAACTTCTTCGACCGTCCATTTGCTTCGCGGCGCAACTTTCTGAAGGTTGCCGGCGGTGCCGTGACGATGTCCTGGATGGCCGAACAGGCCCAGGCTCAAGTCCGCATCGACAAGCAGAATGTGCCGCTACTGAACAAAGCGAAAAATTGCATCTTCATTCTTTTGACTGGCGCGCCGAGCCATACGGATACCTTCGATCTCAAGCTGATAAACGGAGTGACCCCGGCCAGTATCTTTAAGCCCGAGACGATCAACGGCATGTACTTGCCCACCGGCATCATGCCCAAGTTGTCGGCGATGACGCAAGACTTCACCGTCATCCGCAGCATGCGCAGTTGGGCTCTGGTTCACAACCTCGCCCAGATCTGGACGCAGATCGGCCGCAACCCGGCAGCCGTTCTCGGCGACATCGCCCCCAACATCGGCTCTATCGTCGCGATTGAGAAAGAATCGGAACGAAAGCCCACCGATGTGCTGCCCACCTTTATCGCGCTCAATAGCACCCAGGGTGTCGGCAGCGGCTATCTCGCCTCCAGCTACGCTCCACTCAAGGTATCTCCCAAAACGATCGGGCTCTCGAACGTTACTAACCCCGATGGTCAGCCTCGCTTTGAGGAGCGTTACGCGCTGATGAACAAGCTGGATGCGCCGAATCGTTCGAACAGTCCTTACGGTCGCCCGATGGAAGATATGAACGCTTTCTACAAGAGCGCCAAGGGCATGACCTACAACCCGGTTGTCGACGCTGCATTCCAATACACTGCGGCCGAGCGTACTCCTTATGGCACCTCGGCCCTCGGCGATACTTGCCTCAATGCGGTCAAGATCCTCAAGGCCAATGCGGGCACCCGCTTCATCCAGATCACATCGGGCGGTTGGGACGACCATGCCAATATCTACACCGAGACCGTGCTGCCCAATCGTGTAAGGTCCCTCGATGCAGCAGTCGGGCAACTGATCACGGACCTCAAGGCGAACGGACTGCTTAACGACACTCTGATCGTGATGGCCGGTGAATTTGGCCGCACGGTCGGGCAGCTCTCGGCAGCCAATGGCCGCGATCATTTTGTCCAGCAGTTCTGCTTCCTCGCCGGTGCCGGCATCAAAGGCGGACGGGCAATCGGCAGCACCAACGCAACCGGTTCGGCCACGACCGACTTCGGCTGGAGCCGCCAGCGCGACGTGCGCCCCGAAGACATCGAGGCCACCATCTACTCGGCGCTCGGTATCAACTATACGAGCATTCGCTACGACGACCCGTTCAACCGTGGCTTCGAATACGTACCCTATGCGAGCGACGATCTTTACGCACCGGTTAAGGAGTTATGGGCTTAAGGTCGCCCATGAAGCGATTCAGGAAATATAGCCCGATCAGGTGGAAGCCACCCATGATGGCAAACATTGGACCATATCCAAAATAAGTCACGATGTAGCCGGGCAGTAGCGTCGAGAAGATCACTCCACCCAGGCCTCCGAGGCTGGCCCCAATGCCAGTAGCGGAGGCCACCGCACTTTTAGGGAAGACATCGGAGACTGTCGTATAAAGATTCGCCGACCAGCCCTGGTGCGCCGTCGTGGCAAGGCTAATCAGGCCTATCGCAATGAAGGGGTTGTCGAACAATACGCTGGTGGCGGCAATCGGCATGCAACCCGCAAAGATGCCCATCGTGACCTTGCGGGCCTTGCCCGTTTCCCAGCCGAGACGCATGAAGTAACCCGATAGCCATCCGCCCATCACACTGCCGACATCGGCCATGAGGTAGATGAACGGAAAGGCCCAAGCCACCTGCTTCATGTCGAAGTGGCGGACATCGTAGAAGTAGGGCGGCAACCAGAAAATATAGAACCACCAGACGGGATCGGAGAAGAACTTGGCGAGAGCGAAGCCCCAGGTTTGGCGATAGGCTGCAACCTGGGTCCAAGTGAGTTTCGGCGCGTTCGGATCGTCGTCATCCTGAGCGGGTGGCTGTGTTTTGGTGAAAAACCAAAGCACCAAAACAACCAGGCCACTGCTGGCGGTGAGCAGAAAGCAGGTGCGCCAACCGTACTGCGCTGTGAGGTAGACGAACATGACGGGGCCGATCATGGTGGCGATATTCGAGCCGGCGTTGAAGATGCCAGTCGCGAAGGCGCGGTCCTTCTTTGGGAACCATTCGGAGACACTCTTGATGGCGGCGGGGAAGTTGCCCGCCTCTCCCATGCCGAGAAAGGCCCGGCAGACGCCGAAGCTGAGCGGGCTGCGAATCAGACTGTGCGCGGCAGCGGCAAGACTCCACCAGAGGATTGCGCCGGAGTAACCGAGGCGGGTGCCGACTTTGTCGATCAGCTTGCCGGCGAGCAGAAAGCCGATTGTGTAAGCAAGCTGAAAGGCGGCGCTGATCTTGCCGTAGAGGATGTCGTCGATCGGGATCTCTTTGCGGATTTCGGGCAAGAGGATGCCCAGGATAATTCGATCCAGGTAGTTGACGGTGGTACCGAGAAAGAGCAGCGTCAGGATCCACCAACGGAGGCGCGAGGGCATTCTGCAAGTATATGTGCCGATCGCGCTACGACCGCGATACCGAGCCGGTCTTAGTCGAAGCACTAGCTTGATGTGGAGAGGTTGAGGACGGGATGGCAAACTGGAGTCGAGGAGAAGCAATGAAGAAGGCAGTGATTCTGGCGGCGGGCCGGGGCACCCGGATGGGAGAGTTGACGCGGGAAATTCCAAAGCCGTTAATCCCCTTGAATGGACGTCCCATGTTGCTTCACATCCTCGACCGCATCGCGGCGGCGGGCGTAGAAGAAGTCTTGCTCGTGACGGGTTATCTCGCTGAGCAAATCGAAGAGGTAGCGAGCGGGCATGGGTTGCGCGTGAGCTTCCGGCGGCAAGAGACGGTGAACGGGACGGCGAAGGCCGCCTTGCTGGCGCGGCAGTGGGTAGGCGAAAGCCCCTTCCTGTTGACCTTTGGCGACATTCTCGCCGAGCCGGAGCACTATGTGGGCATGCGTGAGAGCTTTACCGGGTTTGACGGGGTACTGGCGGCGCGGTTTGTGGAAGACCCCTATCAGGGAGCTGCCATCTATGTGGATGAAAAGCGGCGGGTGCAGCGGATCATTGAGAAGCCGGAGCGGGGAACCTCGAAAACGCACTGGAATAGCGCAGGCATCTACGTGTTCTCGCCTATCGTGTTTGACGAGCTTGAGCGGGTGCCGCTGAGCGCACGGGGCGAGTATGAAGCAACTTCCGCGATCACGCAAATGCTCGACGCCCGGCGGGCATTAAAGATGTTTGCCCTGGAAGGGACTTGGATGGATGTAGGTCGGCCGGAGGATCTCGCGGCCGCAGCGGAGGCCGTCGCTTAGCGAATGCTCGTTTTGTCGACGCTCTGATTTTCGAACTCATCCGTGACGCGGACCGCAATCGTGATCTCACCCTGGGCGGGGCGATCCAGCAGGATCTGAAACTCGAGTTCCTTCGAGTCGGAGAGGCGAACGGTGGGGTCGATGAGACGCCAGTCTCCGCCATTGAGCGAGATCTCCGCCTTGGTTACCACGCTGATCGCGTCGGTCGCCTTGAAGCGAAGACTGACACGCCCTCCAGCCGGGGAAGCCCCGAGGTCTCGGATCACGGGAGCGGTGTTGTCGATCTGAAAGGGCGCGCTGATCCTTGTGGCCGTAAGTCCTTGATTGAGGGGATTGGAAGGCGAGTCGTTAGCGGTGACGCGTACTTGATACTTGCCGTCGGCCAGCGTAGTTGCATCGTAACTGTAGTAACGATCTTTCAATTTGTCCTTGAGCTGTTTCCAGCTTTGTTCGTTTTCGCCCTTGATGTCGATACTGAATTCGAGGGTGTCGTTGTTGTCGTCCACCGCCAGCCAGCGGGCACCAATCATGCCTCGCGCATAGCTCAGCGCCGGTGAGTTGGAGCCGTCGCTTTGCGCTGTGGTGACTGGAGTTGAGGCCTTGCCGATGGGCGGCAAGTTTAGAGTTACCGCGCTTGGAATGATAGCGACCGCAGGCGCGGGGAATCGAAAGTTGATGGGAGTGGCTTCGACTGCATCGACGCGCGGAGCGAGATTCTTGGGGAGGTAGGCGACATCGACTTGCGTGAAGGAAGGCCCATCTTGTTGACCGCCGGAAAGTACGGCGCGCCACTGTAGGAAGCGGGCGGCAGGCGAGCTGATGCGGCCTTCCTTCAACGCTGCCCAGGGGCTCCACATCTGAGTGGGACGGTCGAGGTTGCCGCTACGGGTTTCAAAGCGAAGGCTACCCGTGTTCAGCACTTCTTTCGAGTGCAGGCGGCCCCACTGCGCGAAAGCGCCAACGTCGAATACTTCGCTCTCGAAGCTTCCTGTGGCTTCGAGGCTGCTTGAGAGCTCGAAGATCTTGCCGATATTGCCGGTGACTGCGAGCAGACGGTTGCCGTCTTTGGCGAAGCCGGTGACTTGAGTGGAAGACAGGCTGGCGAGCAGCGTAGAAGTCGCGGGGCCATCGATGCTATAGATATTGCCCTTGTTGCCAGTACCCGCGATGAGGCGCTCGTTTGCGTCGATGGCGACGGCATAGACAAGCTCGCTGGCGTGAGACCAGACGCGGGTAGGTGCGCCGTCCGAATCAATGCGCATGATCTCGCTCCCGCCCTGAATCAAATTGGTTTGCATGGGGGGCACACCGACGGGAGGCCGCTGCTGGGCATTTTGATTGGGCCCTTGCTGTGGCGGCGGCGGGGCGGCGATGGGGATGTTGGTAATCAATTGCGAAGTGCCGGTAGTTTTGAGGCCGATGACGGCGGCGTAGAGAGAGCCGTCTTTCGCCGTTGCGAGCGTAGTGACTTCGCGTTTGACGGATTGGTAGAGAACGAAAGGGTTGCCGGAGCTGTCTGCCTTGAGGATCAGCCCCCCTGGTTCGGTGCCGACGTAGACCGTGCCTCGAGCGTCGATGGCGAGCGAGCGGATGTGGTCTTCGTCGAGCTTCATCCAGACCTTGCCGCTACCGGAAGGACTGATGCGGTGTAACTCGCCCTTGTCGCCGGTGGCTGCGAGGAGATCGCCATCGGGAAGAAACGCGAGAGACCAGATGTATTTGGCCTTGGGGTCGTAAAAGGTTTCGACTGCGCCCGATGTTGCGATGCGGTAGATCTTGCCATCGGGGGACGAGGCGGCGTAAATGCGGCCTGATTTGTCGACAGCGAGCGCAAAGACATTCATGCCCTCGATTTCGGCGAGCTTGCGGGATTGACCGCTGCGGCTGATCTCGAAGATGACGCTTTTGCCAGAGGCGGGTCCGCCGGCTGTGTAGAGGTTGCCGTTGGGGGCGGCGACTGCCGTCCAGAGATAAGGGATCGATGGATCGGCGAGTTCCTTGATGGCCGGCGAAAGGGAGACACGGCCATCGCTACGGAGGGCGACTTTTTTGAGCTTGCCTTTCTCGAAATCAGACTGGGCGTCTTGCGACCAGTAACGGGTGTCCACAGCCATAGCTGCGAGGGCGAGGCCCAGGAGGGCAAAGACAGATTTGTACATGGGGTAGAAAAATCCTTAGCGCACCGAGAAGCGCAGGCTATAGTTGCCGCTCACCACATAGTCGAAGGGGATGGTGGCGGCTTCGGTATAAGACTCGAGCATCGTGAGCATGGGCCTTGTGGGAGCGCGGCCGGCCTGCATGACGTTCATGACGGAACTGGGCAGGCTGGTGAGAGTCTTGTCGTCGAGGTAGACGGTAGGCTTCATGCTGGTGATGACGGCGAAAAGCTGGTTGTTCTTGCGTTCCTGATTGATAGCGCTCACGGCTTGGCCGAGTTCGAGGAAGCGGTTGGAAGTGGCGGCGATCATGGGAGCGCGGTTCAGGGTATCGCCATCGACGAGAACGAGACGGTGCTCGCCCTTCGATAGCCCGCTAGGAATTTGTATTTTCAACTCGCGGCTGAGGCGCTCTCCGCGGTAGGGCTGTACGAAGACCCGCAGGGCGACTTCATCGCCGGGGTCGACTTCGGTCTTATCGATCCAGGCGCTCTCGATGGTGGCGGCGCGGCGTTCCGGAATCAGATCAATGGTGGCGCTCACCCCCTTCAGCTTGGGGTTGACCAGCGAATTCATGTAGAGGCGATTAAATTTGTCTCCCCACCAGGTGGCAAGAGCGATCGCGGGAGGTAAAGGACTGTCGCTGACAGTGGCCATACTGGCCAGGTTCAAGGACGGAAAGCCATCGAGCTCGACTTTGCCGCTGAGGCGGTAAGTCGTTTCGTCGGAGAACTCATTGAGGCCGGAGATGGAATTGAATAGCGTCATCGTCATCAGGAAGGGAGTCCATTTCTGGTTGACGAAGACGTTGAAGCGGAAGTCCTTTTCGGTAGTGGCTGAGCCATTGGCACCGAGGTTGCGGACCTTGAGCGTCACGGGGATGGTGTCGGCCTGTTCCCCGAGCAGGCCCTGTATGCCCGAGTGCCGGTCTTGGCGTAGAGCACCGACGATTTCGGTAGCGTTGCCGACTTTATTGGGCTGGAAGCTGGAGCTGAGGACCGTGAGGATATCGCCTTTGGCCATCGGCATATCGACAGGACCCATGTTGAAGAAGGGGTGTCCAAAACCGAGCACTTTTTCGCCGTCGTTATACGTGACAGTGCCGAGGCCGGAGACGTTCATGTCGCCGGAGACGAGCACGCCGACGATGGGCTGACCAGGCTGTAAGGCAGACTTCCAGTCTTTGGCTGGCTTCGTTTCGTAATTGGCTCCGGCGGCGCCGCCCATGACGGGACGAAGGCCCATTTGCTGCATGGCAGGGCCGAAGTTGCGCAAGGTGTTTTCGTGGAAACCGGAGAAAGTAAGCGGGGTTTCGATAGGCTGCATGAGAGCGCCGGAGAGCACGTTTTCGGGGACCTGGAGCTGGCGATTGCCGGCGACGCTTTGCGGAGTTTTGGCGTCGGGTGGCCTTGAAGAATCGAACTGATTGATTTCGAGCATCAGGTCGATGGGGGTGATGCCGCAGATGGCGTCCGGGGAGAAGACGCTGATGCGGAGGCTGACTGCGCCGACGAGTTTACCGTCGATATATACGGGGGAGCCGGACATGCCGCCGGCGACACCGGTGCGCAGGGCTTTGCCGAACATTTTGGCAAGGATGATGTCCTGCTTGGGTCCCCAGGCGTTTTTCCATAGACCGATGATTTCGATGGGCACGGCTTCCACTTCCGAA
>JBKJSR010000476.1:0-2744 GCA_046594355.1 Bryobacter sp. | reverse complement strand
TGCGCTCCTCCGGCAGCACGCTCCTCAGCGCTTCTCGCACCATCCGCCGGTGCACCTTGTACTTGCGCGCCAGCGCTTTGATCCCTTCGCCACGCTCATGATCGCGGTGCATCTCTGCATATAAATCCACTTTGGCTCTCCATTCCCGGTGCATGCTCTTTAAACTATGCCCGTTAGCTGCCCTCCAGGGGGGGCCAAATCAGACGATCAAACTCAGACACCCCTTTTCGCCCACTCGTTCTTCAACTCGCCAGCTTGCCGGGCGATGTCCCAAGTCACTTCGTAGAATTTGAAGCTCCGCAATAACGCCTCTGTCACGGGCGCTTCGCGCGCGCATCTCCGCATAACCTCCGTCACGTGGATCGAGCAGCAAGCGGGCAAATTTCGTTGCGAGAGAATGTCTGCGAGAAGCTGGTTGCACCCTCGCTGGCCGTTGATCGCGTCAATAATAACTGTGGTGTCGAGAAGGAAAAATCTCCATCAGGAGCGCTTCTGATATGGGCCCGGCGCACCGAGGGGGAGGATTCATCCTTCAGTTCAGGATGGTCTTCATCCTTCCATGCTTCGTTGGCGGCAAGCAATGCATTTTGCTGCTAGCGTCGGTGGATCTCCTCACGCGCCACTTCGGTGATGAACTCGCTTCGTCCCCGCTTACCGGCCAGCTTATCAATATCCGCCAGGACATCAATCGGCCGGATGCCCTGTACTCGCTTGCTCAAATTCCTTCTCACACTAAAAGTGTGACATCACTTCACGCAAGTCGTGAGCGAATCAATCGGCATTTCCTCGACGCCTATCGCGGCGTCTCCGACAAAGCCATGGGACCTTACCAGTCGATGCCGAGTCGAGACGAATTGAGAGGCTTCCACGAATTCAAATGGCGCTGTCCAATCGTGGAAACTTTGCTGAAATGATTTTGGTGGCATGATACAGACATGTTGAAGACGATGACACCGGAAGAGTTCACTTTGGCCATCGAGTATTTCCGTGAAGTGGATGAACGCTGGCTGGCCGACATCGCAGTGCTTCCCGGCGTGACGGCTTACGGGCGCACCAGGAAGCAGGCCACCGCCGCCGTCCAGGGACTCGCATTGCGCCGGATCGCCGACCGCCTAAAACACGCTGAAGCCTTGCCCAGGCCCATGAACCTAACTTTCATTGCCGCCTGATCAGCCATCACAGAACTGGCCCTCCCTCTAAGCGCCAAAGGCTCTGGCTGCGCTTCTCCGAATCGGCTGGAAGATCAAACGTCAGGGTGGCAGTTCCCACCGAATCCTCGAACGCTCCGGCTGGCCCGATATCCTGTTCGCCTACCACGACAGAGTCACTCTTGGCCCCACAGCCACAATGGTCCTTGCCAGGAAGACCGGCTTGACGCTCAAAGACATCTAGCCCCACTACGGGTCACAGCCGGGAGAACACTACATCTCAACTCGTATCCTTGACTCGTGCTATTGTTTTGCTGCTTCCGGCTCTCCACCGCTACCCGCGTTCCCACGCTTCACAACAAATCCTGGAGTTGCTCCGGCTTGATGCTGCAATCGGCCAAGATCTGCCGCAACAGCCCGAGTCCCAGTGTGCCAATGCGAAGAGGAACTACGGTTGCGCGGGCCGTCCGGATGCCGAACGAAGTGATGGCTGCCTCGTATGCGTTCCTTAGTGAAACCTGCCCGCTCCAAGGCCCGCACGAGCTACCTTCCCGGTAGGCCGGGGGAGCGTGCTCAAGCCGCGACGGTCACTCGCTGGATGCCCACGAACTCTAAGTTGCTCGGCTCGTTGCCTTCCATTTCAAGGCAAAGCTCAATTGCCTCTCGAATTTCCACCATGAGTTCGTCCAGCGAGGTGCCGTCGGTGTGGCAGCCAGGCAATTGCGGCACTGAGGCAACATACAAGCCCTCTACGTCCCGCTCGATCACGACATCAAATTGGCGCTGCATGACACTCAATGTACTCCGCTGCGAACAGCCGATGACGCTGCCTAACGAATAAATCCTGACTGACGGCGTACTGTAGAGTGATCCGCCGGCCCCTCGATTTTCTGGAGCTTTCGCTCCACCTTTCCCTCCAACGTCAAGCGGGTCCTGCCAAGTCGAAGTCACCCGTGTCCGCCCCCCCCGAAAACCTGCCGCTAATCCGCCGCCCAAACAGGAAGCCAAAACCGTTCACAAATATTTTCAAGAAGTTTTGGGCCAAAAACACCATATTTTCCGCACTTCTGTGCCTTCCTCCACACTAAGTGTAAGCGATCATCAGTCCGCTTGCTACCGTTTGACCGATGGAAAACCTGACACCAAACACAAGAACGACACCGGATCGGGGTACGGATCGGACATTGCCGCCAGATTCGCTGCCAAAAAATTCGGCCAACAACATCACAGCCCGATCCGAATTTCGTCGTCGGCCTACGGCACCCGAACAGAACAAACCCAAACCCTTCCGGCAGAGATTCAGGCTAAGCCGAAAAGCATCAAAAAACGAATCGTCATTCCCACCTCATGTCACCAGCACAGTACAAACCCGAGTTCCGCCACCAGCCGCAAACTACGCAACACAAACCGAAGGAAAAGCCGAAATTGCCCGTTTTCTCAGCTTTGCGCAACTAGAACAGAACAAACCCAAGCCCCCAAGCCGTCCTCAAAAGCACTTGAGGAAACGTACTCAACGAAGCCGCCCCAATCTCTAAAGTTCGCAGTAAATCGCGCGGGTCAGTGGCCCCGCCACGCCGCGCATGTTCTTTGACATCT
>JBKJSR010000228.1:0-5231 GCA_046594355.1 Bryobacter sp. | reverse complement strand
CCCACGCGGCTGCTACCTTCTCATCCAGAGGGCACCCTGCGCCCCTCTTTTTAATGTCAGAAGTGAGCGAAGGAAAGTAAAGGAACCAGTCATGTCCTCAGCCGCACAAATCGAAGCCAATCGCACCAACGTGCAAAAGTCCACCGGCCCCAGACCGCCGCAGGCCCAGCCAAATCCGCAACCAACAGCCGCCGCCGCATCGTCGTCGCCCAGGCAAATTTCCTCGAATCCAAATAAAAGTCCGCTGCACAAACGAACCCACGAGCCACATCAACGGCCAGCACATCCTCATCCCCATCTCACCCTCAGCCACCACCCCCGATGTCCGGCCTTGCCCAAATCAAAACAAAGCCAGGACGGCAACGCGAACACCTCAATCAGGCCGCCACCAAGGCCGATCAAACAAACCCAAATCTGGATCGCCCAATAATTTTTAGCCAACTCGGCTTGCAATTCTTCACCCAATTGCTATACTACTTGTTTCGGTATCCTTCGTCTGGGAGGCTGAAGGGCTGTAGTTCGTGCCCCAAGCCGTTTGAACCATTCAAAGCTGTCCTCTACAGGTGAGGCTCTTGCTCACCACCTCAAAGTTGTAATCAGTAGTAAACCGTTCGATAAAAACGAATCATGCCTCATAAACAGGGAAAAAAGTACTTGGCCGCTGCCAAGCAGGTCGAAGCTCGGTCCTATACCGTGCCGGATGCCGTTGGGCTTGCCCAAAAAATCAAATTCACAAAATTCAACGAAACCGTTGAGATTCACATGCGCCTTGGTGTCGACCCCAAGCACGCGGACCAAATGGTTCGCGGCACGGTCGTACTTCCCAACGGCCTCGGAAAATCCAAAAAGGTTCTCGTCATTGCCAGTGGAGAAAAGGTGCGTGAGGCAGAAGCTGCCGGCGCCGATTTCTTCGGTGGTGAAGAACTGATCGAAAAGATCATTAAAGAGAACTGGCTCGACTACGACGCGGTCATTGCTACCCCCGACATGATGCGCTCTATGGCGCGTCTCGGTAAGCTCCTTGGCCCGCGTGGTCTTATGCCGAACCCCAAAACGGGTACGGTTACAACCGACGTAACTACGGCAATCAATGAAGTCAAAGCCGGTAAGGTGGAATTCCGTGTCGACAAGACCGGTGTCATCCACGCCCCGGTTGGCAAAATCGCATTCGAACTCGACAAGCTGATCGAAAATGCCGAAAGCCTCATCACTGCCGTCTTGCGCGCTAAACCCTCCGCCGCCAAAGGTAAGTATGTCAGGAGTGCTACTCTCTGCTCCACAATGGGGCCGGGAATTTCGCTCGATATTACTGCCGTATCTTCCAAATTGGCCATCGGGGTTTAAGGATCTGCACCAATGAAGAATAAAGTCGACAAACAAAAAGATTTTGAAGCGATCAAAAAGGCGCTCGAAGAATCACCCAATGTCTTCGTAGCCTCCTTTGAGAAGATCACCGTCGCTCAGGACTATCAGCTCCGCAAGACCGTGCGTGGTGTTGGCGCCAGTTACAAGGTTGTCAAAAACACCCTCGCCGAAAAAGCCAGCGCAGGCCTCCCCGTCGCTCCCGCTGTCACCGGTCTGAAGGGGATGACTTCGATCGCTTACACCAGCGGTGATCCTGTCGCCCTCGCTAAAGCTCTCGTAGCCTATGCTAAGACGACCCCGGCCTTCGTTTTTAAGGCTGGATTCGTCGAAGGGCGGGTCGTGGAAGTTTCTTCCATCAACGAACTCGCCAACCTGCCCTCGCGTGAAGAGGTCCTGTCTAAACTGCTTTACCTCATCAATGCGCCCGCTCAGCGTTTGGTCTCCGCCGTCAACGGCGTCGGTCGCAACCTGGCGGTGGTCATCGACCAAGGCGTCAAAGAAAACAAGTTCAACGGTAACGAAATAATCAATTCAATCGGAGTAGATGAAAATGGCTGACATCAACGCAATTGCGGAACAAATCCAGGCGCTCACCCTTCTTGAGGCCTCACAACTCGTAAAGATGCTCGAAGAAAAGCTCGGCGTATCGGCTGCTGCCGCCAGTGCTGCGGCTCCTGCCGCCGGCGCTGCCGCTGCCGCCCCCGCCGCTGAAGAGAAAACGGAATTCACCGTGATCCTCACCGGTGCCGGCGCCAACAAGATCAACGTCATCAAGGTGGTTCGTGAAATCACCGCCCTCGGACTTAAGGAAGCCAAAGACCTCGTCGATGGCGCTCCCAAGACCGTGAAGGAAGGCATCACCAAAGACGAAGCTGAAGCGATGAAGAAGAAATTCGTCGACGCCGGCGCTTCCGTCGAAGTGAAGTAACAACCTCAACCGAAAAAGGCGGACCCCGCTCAGGGTCCGCCTTTTTCCATTTACTTCCACACCTCGTTGTATAACCCCGCCATCACTGTTTCTTCTCCCTTCAACACTGCGTAATCCCCCAGCCTCGACATCGCATACTCGCCCCGGATCTCCCGCTCGTCAAAAGTCATCCCGCTATTCAGCACCACATAGCGCCCCTGGCCCAGCGGACTCGGATAAATCAAAGCGGGGAAGTGATCCTTCGCCGAAAAGCTCTTCCCGCCCATCGTCAATGTCTCCTTAGTCCATGTAAGTGGTAACTTACCAATCACCTTGGACATCCAGCGGTTACTCCCAGGGTCGCCAAACAACACAACATTGTAATTGACAAAATCGGCCGCACTCACGTCCTTATCGTCTTTCACCCGCGGATGCGCCCGCAAATGCTTCGCATAAACAGTCTCAAACTGCTTCAATCGCTTCAGCGATTCCTCATGCGCCGCCTTATTCCAGGGCGTCCCCGTAGGCCGCACCAGCAAAAACGGATCCATAAATGCATCGTCGATCGGGCCCTGCAATCCATGCTGCTTATGCAATCCCGTCGCCTTGCCGACCGGCTTCCACGTCCCGCCCTGCTTCTCAAAACTCAACTCGGCCCGTCCCCTGACCTTCAGACTCTGCCCATCCAGCCGCACTTCTTTCGCCTGCGCCATCTCCCGCAAAGTCAGCCGCGCCAAGTTCTTCGTCTTCACATCGAACCTGCTACCCCCCTCACTCCGAACCGCATCCACTTCCCCCCTCTCATAATGCTTCTCCAGCCAATCCACACTTACCCAGTGCGAGCGGTTGTATCTTGTCGTCCAACTTACAAACCGTACACGCTCCGGACTCACAACCCCCCGATCCCCATACTTCTTCAAAAACGCATCCAGCTTCGCCCTCACCACCGGACTCGTACTATGCCCAGTCTCTTTCGATATGTAGAAGGTCGCTTCCGTCCCCTCCGCCCTCAGCTCATCCGGCTCGCCCACACTCGGATAGCCCTCACGAGCCAACTGCTCTCTTACCCTTACCGAACTCTCCAACTGCCCGCGAGTCTTCGCCCCCTTCGGAGCATAAGGTGGAATGGAACTCGTCCCCGCCTCAAGCTCCCCGCCATGTCCAGCCAGCGGCAGATTGAACGCATTCAAACTCCACTCCAGAATGTTTTCGTAGATATGTAGTGGCAACTGCTGGTACTCCGGAAAGCCCGGCATCTGGGATCGATAAGGCCAAGTCCCCGCGCCAATCTCCGCCACTGCAAACTGTCCAGGGTGGTGCAACGCAATATGCCACGCCCCGCATCCTCCCATCGAAAACCCGCGCAACACAATCCGCTTTGGATCGATCTTGTAGCGCCGCTGCACCTCCGCAATCCCTTCGAATACATCCACCTCACCCGCCCAATGCCAGGCGATCCCGTTCCATCTTCCATAGAGATCCAACTGGATCTGCCCCTCATCGGCCGGATTCGACGCCGACGCCGACACCTTCTGGAATCGATCGATGAAGTTCCATTCCGCATTCTTCGCATCCCGTCCATGCAGCCACACATAGAGCCGCACCGGCTTGGTCCCGTCATACGATTCCGGAATCCGCAACCCATACGGCTGCACCGATCCATCGAACTTGGACCGATACCCATGAACCCGGCGCCCCTTCAACTTCATCCACGGCGCTTCCCCGTTCAGCAGCGCCTTCCCCCGCGCAATCCCCTGATCGAGCACAGCCATCCCCTTCGCCACATCTGCCGCCTCAAAAAACTCTTCCGGAAACTCTCGCATCTGCTGCCCCGTCTTCAGATAAGCCTCGACATCGGTCAACAGATCCGCATCCGCCTTAGCCCGCAACTGCGTCACCAGCCTTTCCAATTCCGCGACCTTCGCCGCAATCGCAGTCGAATCCACCTGTACCGGCGCAGCCTGTTGCCACCCCGCTAAAGCCGCAGCGCACAACGCAACAATTACGAAACCGTTTCTCATGCGCCTCAGTATATGAAATAATCACGGCACTGACTCATATGCGTAGCTCTTTACTACTCCTCGTCGCGTTGAGCCTCTCTGCGGCTCCAAGCTACTACCGCGAGATTCAGCCTTTGCTTCAGAAGCACTGCACCGGCTGCCATCAACCCGCGAGCAAAGCGTCCGGCCTCGACCTCACCAACTACGCCGACTTCCTCAAGGGCGGCCAGCGCGGTCCCGCCGTCGTCACCGGCAAGCCCGACGACAGCATCACCCTCCGCTACCTCACCGCCGCGATCCAACCCCGCATGCCGCTCGGTAAGGACCCGCTATCCGATTCCGAAATCGCCCTCTTTCGCGACTGGATCCGCGCCGGTGCCAAAGACGATTCCCCAACCACAACTCTCGACACCCAACCCACCGTTTACCTCCAGCCTCCAGTCGTCAATAGCCTCCGCTTCTCTCCCGACGGCAAGTCCATCGCCGTCTCCGGCAATCGCGAAATTCTGATCCACTCGATCAATGGCAAGACCCCTCCACAACGCCTGCAAGGCAAGGCCGAGCGCATCCTCTCGCTCGCTTATTCCAACGACGGCAAACTCCTCATCGCCGGCGGCGGCACTCCCGCTCAATTCGGCGAAGTCCAGATTTGGGACACCACAAGCGCCACGCAACTCCGCAACGCCACCCTCACCAGCGACACCGTCTTCGGCACATCCCTTTCTCCAGACTCGTCGAAAATTGCCGTCGGTGCAGCCGACAACACCGTCCATGTCTTCGACACCGCTACCGCCAAAGAGCTCTACAAAATCGGCAATCACGAAGACTGGGTCCTCTCTACAGTCTTCGGTGTCGATTCCAAACGTGTGGTCTCCGTCAGCCGTGATCGTGCCGCCAAGATCATCGACGCCAACTCCGGCGCCTTCCTCGAAAACGCAAACCTTCTCAAGACCGAGCTT
>JBKJSR010000733.1:0-4678 GCA_046594355.1 Bryobacter sp. | reverse complement strand
CTTGTGCCAACGATTCGTGTACGCGGGAGGGGTAAACGCACAGCTTGCTGCCGCTCGAAGCGATGCCCTCTTCTTCGAGACAAGTGATGACCGCGACATCGCAAGTGGCGATGTCGCGGTGAATGGTCAAGTAATCTCCCGGACGGCAATAGTAACTGTAAGTGCCGCAACTGCCGGTGGGCGCGACCGGAAGTTGCGCGAGATTGGCGACGGCTTGCATCGCACAGCGGCTTTCATAGAGGCTACGCTGGATATCGCCGCCCGGTGCGTTGAGGAACTTGCGCGCGGGGCTGCCTCCGCGCACGAGTTCCGAGTCGGATTTAGAGATGTGTACGCCGGTAGCAAAAATCTTCCGCTCCCTTGCTTCGGCGGCTAACGCGGCGAGGAAGTCCGGAGTAAGCCAGTTGCGCAAGATCGTGTAGCCGCCTTGTTGAAAAAAAGCGACAGCAGCATCTTTTTAGGTATGGTCATCATGTCAGGCAAAGGAACCGGGACCAAAATCGGGAGGCAACGGAAACGTAACGGCACGGACGGACTTACTCAAATTGGCAGGGAGAGGCAAGTCGCCCGAAAGCTTTTAGTAGCAAACAATTTCTCAAACACTTTTGGTAGCCATGAATATTCACCTCTCCAATAGTTTCTGGGACGAGCTCGCATTGTTTTGCCTGGGCAGGTCGGTTAGGCAATTGACTCAACAAGCTGTCCTCTATTCACTAAAGCGGAAAAGCGTGTCGTCCGGTGACATTGAAAAGTAGTAGTTGCCCGGAAACCTTTTCTTACTTAAAGAGAGCGTCTTAGAACTTGCGATCCATACCGAAAGTTTCAGTTTTCCGTCGAGAACTCACTCAATTCAATCCTGCGCAGTTAGGCAAGTATTGAAGCCGGAAGATGAGGATCAAAGAACTTTCCACCCTGATTTTTTCCTCCAACAGCGTCGTAAGTGTGCAGCACCCGCTTCGAGCGGATCTAGCGCTCCAGAATCAACTCGCTCCCGGGTAGCCGCTCCTGCCACTTCTCGCGTTCCAGCAACGGCTGCTCGCTCGGCTCGCTCGGCCAGCCAACACAGAGATACGCAATCAACGTCCATTCCCCGGGCACATCCAGATCCGCCTGCGCTGCCGCTGGATCGAGGATGGAGACCCAACCAAGCCCCAACCCCACCGTGTGTGCCAAAAGCCACAGAGTATGAATCGCCATCACCACCGACCACCGCGAAGTCTCCGGCATCGTCTGTCGGCCCAGCCCCGCGCCCTCCACCGGGTCGAGGTCCGCGAAGACAGCCAGGTGTATCGGTGCCTCGACAAGCCCCGCAAGCTTGAGTCTGCGGTAATGATCGGCGCGTTCCCCACCGTACTGCGAATTCGCCTCAAGGTTAGTCCGCGTGTAATTGTCAATGATCGCCTGCCGCCTTCCAGGCTCCATTACCTTGACCCAGCGCCACGGCTGGCAGAAACCCACCGAGGGTGCCAGCATCGCCTGCCGCAATAGGTCATCGAGCATCGCCGGATCGACAGGATCGCTTCTAAAATGGCGCACATCTCGCCGCCAGCGCAGCAGCGCGGCAAACTCTTCCTGAAACTGCTCACTAAATGTAGGGGCTGGCAAACAGCATTACGCTTCGCATAAGCGCCCGCAGTCTGCTATTCTCGGTAGGTCCAAGGTACACCCATCGGTTGGGTGTTGAAAAGGGAACCCGGTTTGAATCCGGGACTGCCCCGCAGCGGTAAATGAGAACGACCGTCGCATAAATACACTGGCCGGATTTATCCGTCTGGGAAGTAGCGATCAGTAGGCTAGCTCATAAGTCCGAAGACCTGCCTGGGACCAGCCAACCAAGGCTGATTCTACTTGCTCTCGTGGGAGGAGCAGGGCCTATGCGCCACTCTTTATCTATCGTTATTTTTTTAGCCGCGATGCACATCCCGGCGATCACTTACAGCCAGACTTTTCTTGAGGGCGTCGTACGCGATCCCCAGGGCAATGCCGTGGACGGTGCCAATTTAGTACTGTTCCGGCAACAAGCCAGTTCCCCGGTGGCAAGCACGCGAAGCAAATCCGGGGCCTTCCGCTTCCGCATCGAGGCACGCGGAAACTTCGTCGTCGAGGTGAGCGCGCCGGGTTTTCGAAAGATGTCCGTGCCCCTCGAAGGCACCGGGCCCTTCACCATTGCACTGGAAATCTCCGGCGTGGACCAGCATGTTCTCGTGACGGCCGAAGCCGCCGCCCAGACCGTGGACCGCATCTCCAAAGCAGTCAGCGTCATCGACGCAGAGGAGATCGCGCAGCGCAATGAATACAGCTTGAGCGAGACCCTGCGCGACACCCCGGGATTGCTCATCCGCAATCTCGGAGGCCCTGGGCAAGCGACCTCGGTTCGCATGCGCGGCCTGCGGGCGGACGCGACATCCATCTTGATCGATGGCTTGCGTTTCCGCGATGTAGCTACTACCCAAGGCGACGCGAGCAGCTTTCTATCGACGCTGAACATCGTCAATGTGGATCGCGTCGAAGTGCTGCGCGGCTCGGGTTCTTCCCTCTACGGATCAAACGCGGTTGGCGGCACTGTAAACGTTGTCACCTCGCAGGGCGGCGGCCCGGCGCACGGCGACATGCAGGTGGAAGGTGGCAGCCTGGGTCTCATCCGCGCCCGCGCTTCAGCCGCCGGTGGCATCCGGGAGAACCGTCTAATTTACAGCTTCGGTCTGCTGCACTTGAATGTGACCGGCGGAGTAGACGGCAACGACCGCGCCCGCAGCAGCGGCTTGCAAAGTTTTGCGAAGTACAGTCTGAAGCCCAGCCTCACGGTATCGGGCCGCCTTTTCGTCTCCGACGATTTCGTCCAGCCCAACAGCAGTCCGACCGCCAGCGGAATCCCCGCCATCAACATCCCCAACACGGTCATCGTTGCGGCGATTCCCTTCAGGGACGGCAGAGGCACTTTCATCCCCAACCGCGACGACCCCGACAACCGCCGCAGCTCCCGCTTCTGGTCCACTGCCTTCGTCGCAAGACAGTCCCTGGGCAGCACCGCCGAATGGCAGGCGAGCTATCAGAAGGTTCACACCAATCGCAGCTTCGCCAACGGCCCCGCTGGATTTGGATTCCAGCCGATCACCTCCAATTTAAGCCAGTTTGAAGGTGGTATCGACACCATCGATGCCCGCCTCAGTTGGCGTCCAGCGCGTTGGAACGCTCTTAGTGTCGGAGGCGAATTCGAACGCGAGAAGTACTTCAACGCCGATGACAACCGATTGGCTGCGCCTGCAACGGTCACGACGCAGACGCGTGCGGGACAGCGCTCGCATGCCTACTACTTCGCAAACCAGCTCATGCTTTTTCAGCAGCGCTTGCAGATCTCGGCTTCCGGGCGGGCGCAATTCTTCACGCTCGACAGCCCTAGCTTCCTCTACAAAGGTACGGCCAATCCCTATGGAGCTCTGAGCTTCGCCTCTGCCCCCAAGGCGCTTACTGGCGACATCGCCGCCTCTTACTTCCTCGCCAAAAGCGGCACAAAGCTGCGCGCGCATTTCGGCAATTCCTATCGTGCGCCGGCGCTGTTTGAGCGCTTCGGTTCCGGCTTCAGTTACAACGCCGGTCTAAATGCGGTTGTCTTCTCGCCCTACGGCGATCCAAGGCTCTCGCCCGATCGTTACAACTCCGCCGATGGCGGCATCGATCAGTATCTCTGGCATGACAAGATCCGCCTGAGCGGCACCTGGTTCTACACCCGCATCGCCCGCGTCACGCAGTTCGATTCCGGCCTTACCGTAGTGCGGCCGGCAACCGATGTCTTTGCCCGCAATTCGGGCTATTTCAATGGTGCCGGCGGTATTTCGCGCGGCCTCGAAACGACTGTGGAGTTGCGGCCTCGACGCGGCACGATGCTGCGTACCTCGTATTCCTATGTCAATGCCGACACCGACCAGGACATCGCCGTGCGCGGCTTCTATCAAGCGCTCAGTGTTCCGGCTCATACCGTCACGGCGATGATTCATCAGCAGCTCGACAAGCGTACCAGCCTGACCATGGATCTCTACCATTCGAGTGACTATTACAATTCGCTTTTTGCCGCAGGCCGCTCCAGAGCCTACCAATATCCAGGCCTGACCAAGATCGATCTTGTGGGCAACCGCATCTTGTGGCAAGGCGAAAAATATAGTCTGAACGGCTACGTCAAAGTAGAGAACCTGCTCAACCAGACCTTCTACGAAAACGGCTTTCGCGGGCCGGGAGGCCTGCTACTGACTGGGCTGCGAGTGATGTTCCGATAGGAGAAAAATAGATGTCGATTGCAACAATGCGCGGCGATGGCGGCCAGACGGGCCTGAGCGGCGGAATTCGCGTTTCAAAAGCCGCACCTCTGGTGGAAGCCTTTGGCACGATGGATGAACTGATTTCGAGCATGGGCTTTGCCAGGTCGATCTGCAAGAATCTGGAAATTCACGACGCGACCAAGCGCATTCAAAAAGAATTGTTCAAGGTCGCCTCCGCCGTCTCGACTCCCAAGGAAAGCCCCAAGGGCCGTCCGCCTATCGATGACGCGCTGATCGATGAATTGACTGCGCATGTACATCGCATCGAGGCGATGCCTGGGGTGCTCAACGACTGGACCTTGCCCGGCGAAGACCCCGTCTCCGCTGCCTACGATGTAGCACGAACCATCTGTCGGCGGGCGGAG
>JBKJSR010000581.1:0-8506 GCA_046594355.1 Bryobacter sp. | reverse complement strand
TGTGAATGGTGCATCGTGGGCGTTGAACCACCGGACACGATGCGCGGACTGAGTTTTGCCTTCTTGAGTTGATCGAGAGTCTGCTCGATGAGAACGCTTAGCTCTGCGATTTTGCCCATGCCTTCTTCGCCGAGATCTTTGATGTGTCCGGGGTAGAAGGAGATGCCATCGTACTTGAGGTGAGGAAGCTTCTTGATCAACTTGATGAGGGTCGGCAAGTCTTCGGCCTTGACGCCGACGCGGCCAAAGCCGGCATCGAATTCGACGAGGATCTTTGCGGGCACTCCGGCGTCGGACAGGGCCTTGGCGGCTTCGAGCGAATCGAGCGAAACGGTCAAGTCCGTATAGCGGGCAATATCCTTGAGGCGAGCCATCTTGGCGGGGCCAATGGTGGGGTAGGCGACGAGAATCTCTTGAGCGTTGGCGGCGAGCATGACCTCGGCTTCGCTGGGTTTGGCAACGGTGAGGCCGACTGCGCCACGCTCGATTTGCTTGCGGGCGAGCAGTGGGCTCTTATGGGTCTTGGTGTGGGGGCGGAGCCGGAGTTTATGCTCCGTCGCGTAGTCGGCCATGCGTTGGAGGTTGGCCTCCATAATGTCCAAGTCGACTACTAAGGCGGGGGTATCTAGTTCTAGGATGTTCACGTTATTTGAATTCAATGTCGATGCGGCCACCGAGGCCGCGATAGAGCAGGGTAATATTTTTGGTTTTGTGCTTGCCGTCGATGGGGAAGTAAAGCAGACCTTTGGTGGGCTCGATCATCTCCTTGGCAGGGAGCTCTTTTTCTTCGAGAACCTTCTTCATGGGGTGCGTCTTTTCTTTCGGGTCGTCTTTGACTTCGACGGTGGGCGTTTCGATTTGGGTGGTTGCGTTGCCGATGCCGCCGCCATTGCCGGGCATGCGCATGGGGCCGCCGGTGCCAACCGGACCTTGCCAGACGGGGCCATTATTTTGTCCCATGATGCCTGAGGTGGGCCCCTTTTCGGAACGGATCACAAGACCGCCGGTGCCGGTAAGTTGCGCGGGGGCGAAGGGTTTGGTGCGCTGACCGTCGTCGGTGATCAGCAACTGAAAGTCGTCGCGATCGATCTTGACGCCTTCTTCGACGCGAGGCTTGATCAAGACTTCGACGACATAGATGTAGCCATTCATCTCGTCGCCCAGGATTTGCTTGACCGCGGCTTTGTTGGCGTAAACGGTGGCGATGATTTCGAGGCGGTCGCTGGCACCGCTGGCGGTGGCGATCTTGGGTAGCTCGGGCTTGGCGGCGCTCAGAATCGAGCCGATTGCGAGGATTGCGAACAGTTTCATTTGTCTCTCCCTAATCATGATTTGACGCTGCGCGATACCTTTTGCGTTGCATCCTGTTGCACAAAGTGACCGGCCTCGGGAATTGTGACGAGGGTGAGGTCGTCGAGCCAGTCCCAGGTGCCGTTGAGGGCAGGGGAGAGCAGGGCTGTGTCTTTGAGGCCGTGGATCAGCAGGACAGGCATGGCCAGGCGTCTCGGGTCTGTGGATTGCATGTAGGGCGGGCGCGGGTAATTGCGCTGGTAGAAGGCCTCGACGTAAAGCTTGAGGGCCTCGGGGTCTTTGACCCAGTTGGCGAGAACTTTAGGAGTGAGCTTGAGGTGAGAATCGGGTTCCTGAAAGAGGCGGGCGTATTCGCTGGCCTTTTGCTGGTCGGGATTGTTTGCCAGTTCGCGGGATAAGCCGCGCGGGTGTGGGAGGTTGAAAGCGACTTGCCAGGCGATGGCCTTTTCGCGCCCATTGGCTTTGATTACGCTGACGACGTCGCCGACCAGTAGGCGCATGTCGTAGTTTTCGATACCCTCGGGTTGACCGGAGAGATTATAGCCGCGCAGATTGAGGGCAACGCAGCGGTAGCCAGCATCGCCGAGGACTTGCCTCTGATCGCGCCAGGTGTACCAGAAATCCGGAAACCTATGGACCATGACAATGAGCGGGGCGTCGGCTTTGCCATAGGAGGCGTGTTCGAAGCCGGCTGCATGGAGCGACAGCGCGAGCAGTAGGAGGAACAACGGCATGTGCCGCTATTTTAACTCGTCATCGAGGAGTTGCAGGAGATCGCTGAGCTTCTGCTTCTGACTGGGGTGGGACTTTACGGAGGCGAGTTGGGCCTGGAGGGATTCGACTTGGTCGGCAAGGTGGAGGCAGGCCAGCACGGCGGCGCGGTTGGAATCGACCACGCCCCGGCTGGCAATATCACGCATCAGGCCATCCACATGGGCGGCTAGCGATTCGACACGATGGGGGTCTTCGCCCGTGAGGACGGTGAAGTTTTGTCCGTAGATGGTTACATGAACCGGGTTGGACAAAATATTGACCTAATCGGAGGAAGGCAATTCCATCTGGTCGAGCAGTTTGGAGATGCGGGATGCCGCAGTCTTGTTTTTCGATTTGGCAGCAGCGACTTCGGCATTGAGCCGGTCCACTTCTTTTTGAAGGGCCAGCTTGTCCTTGCGGAGAGAGCCGACCGCTTCGAGTGCCTTTACGACCCGGTCTTCCAGTTCTGAAAGAAGGTCAGCTTCCTGATCTGAGAAAAGTTCTTCGGCCATATATTCCTAGGCTGTGGTGGGCTTCAGGGGAAGGGGCGTATTGGCCGGAAGGGCTGCTTTCGCCTTCGCGACGAGGGCACTGAAGGCCGGGGCGTCGAGAGTTGCGATATCGGAGAGCACCTTGCGGTTGAGGTCGATACCAGCCTTCTTGAGTCCATCCATGAAGCGGGAGTAGCTGAGTCCGTTGGTCTTGGTGGCGGCATTGATGCGGACGATCCACAGACGGCGGAAATCGCGCTTTTTGCGCCGTCGGCCGACATAACCGTATTTCAGGGCCTTTTCTACGGCTTCCTGGGCGGCTCGATTCAGTTTTGATTTTGTAAGGAAGTAGCCTGAGGCTAGCTTCATCGTTTTGTGGCGGTAGTCGCGTCTACCAGTACCACGCTTTACTCTTGGCACGTTTGATCTCCTTGGGAATGATTCATTCAGTTACGGGCGTTGCGGGCACGTGCATGTGGCGCCGCTTGCACCGGGTTAACAAGCTCAGATACGCGGGTTAGGCGTAAGGAAGCATGTCGCGAACAGCTTTGATATTGGCACTGGAAACGGTTCCAGGGGTGCCAAGACGACGCTTGTTCGCATTGGACTTGCCAGCGAAAAGGTGGCGGGCATTTGCTTTGCCACGCTTAAACGCGCCAGAGGCAGTCTTTTTGAAGCGCTTGGCGGCGCCCTTGTGGGTTTTTAGCTTCGGCATCGAACTAATCCTTGTGTTTTGAGTAGACAAGAGAAAGGACCGCAGGGAGCTGCGGCCCTCGTTTACCTTCTGTCAGTTTAGCATGTTGGCGGGCGGGAGTGGGTTCGTTTGATTCGCCGGGTGGCGGGTTGCTTGACTGAAGACACGGATGTAGCCGACGTCCGCTGGGTTCGTTTGGTTGGCTGCCGAGGCGGTTGGAATTCAGCGCTCCCTGTTGTCCTTGCGGAGGGGTGAGCCTCGGGCAGATTTTCGAAGAGCGTCTGGCGGTTGAGGCTGGGTGTTTGGCTTCGTTTGATTCGAGCTTGAGAAGGCCCGCTTGCCTAGATGTCGCGGACGTCCTCCGGATTCGTTCGGTTCGCTGCCGAGGTGGCTTTGCGCCGGCGCAATTGTTGCGTCGTCCGTGCAGTGGGGTTAGAGCTGGGCAAATTTTCAAAGATCGTTCGGCGCTTGGGCCGTAGTCAGCTTAGCTTCGTTTGTTTAGAGTTTGAGGTGGCCGGCTGCTACGCCGAGACGGATGAGGTCTTCGTCGGAGAGCTTGATGTATTCGGCGTCCACGGGGGGCAGCGTTTTCGCGATGAGCTTTGCTTCTTCAGTTGTGGCAAGAAGCGCGATTGCGATCAAGCCGGCGCTGGTGTTGTTGAGGTTCTGCGTGCGGAGATCGGCGATGGGGAGAACTTTGGAGAAGATCACTTCTTTGCCATATGCGTAGATTTCGCCTTGGACCTCGAGGGCGGCGAAGCGGTCGCGCTGGAGCTTGCGGAGTTCGTTGAGAGATCTATCGGCGCGGCGTTCCTGCAATGCTCCGAGTTTGATGAAGCGTTCCATTTGGGAGAACCAGGTGGGGTGATCGGGGTCGTTTACCCAGCGGTCCTGGGCCTGGAGTTCGAGGGCTTGGGCGCGGGTGATCTGAAAGGTCGCGAAAGCATAGCGGCGGAAAGTTTCTTCTTCGAGCTGGCCTTCGGGAATGCAGTCCGTTCGCAATTTTGCAATGTGTTGGACGAAGCCGGTTTGGGCTTCTTTGTCGGAAGCGAAGAGGGTGTTGGGTGTTGCGCTCAGTCCGTGACTTACGGAGTTGCGGGAAGAGGTTGCTCGGCCTTCCGCCGAGGTGGGGCCGGTGGACTGTTGCGCATTGGCGCGGTTCGCATCTACTTTTGCCTGTGAAGACATTTTGATAGTTCCTTTGAATTTTGAAATTGGAAAGCGCCTTGCAGGCCGGATAGCTCGCAGGCGCGTTCCCGATTACAGAAGCTAGCAGACGCTGGAACGGAGTTGGACAGGGGGCCAGGATGGTTCGGTTTAGTTTCAACTACTTAGATTGCGAAAGATTTTTGAAAATATATGCGAACGACATTTCGACAGAGGCCGGGCGGGAGGGGTTTGGCGGGAGGTGGAGTAATTCTTGCGCTTTGAAAATGGTAAGCGAAATACGGTTTGGGCCCAGGTGGAACGCGCGATCCCGTGAGACCTTTACTCTAGAGAAGGAGGCCTGAAATGGCAAGTCTCGATTGGTCGCAATGTGGTGCCGTGGAAAGCATTCCCGGCAAGGTTAGTGGTGCGTGGACGTTTCGTAATTCGCGTACGCCGGTAAAGGTCGTGTTCGATAACCTTGAGGACGGCATGACCATTGATGAAATCATTGAGCAGTACCCGGTTTCGCGCGAGGAAATCAAGGCAGTACTCGAATTTGCGTCACATAGTCTCGACAAGGAACCCAGTTTCTAGAACGTGCTGATTCTGCTTGACAACAACGCCCCTTGAGGACTTGTTCGTGCGCTCGCTAGCCACCCGGTCACCGAAGCACGAGAGCGTGGTTGGGCGACCCTAAAAAACGGCGAACTACTCCTGGTAGCCGAGCAGGCGGGCTTCGACCACTTTTCGTTACTCGTTAGCCGATTCCTCCGATTCCAGCCGAGGCAAAACAGAACGTAACGCGCTCAAAGTCTCCAGTTTCTTCGTTGACACCACCGCTGAAGTTGACAGCCCTGTTCAGAGAGGGCTGTCAGATTAGACAGTTTCGAACTCAACCTCGTTCTTGCCATTAAGGCCTGTGAGCCGGGGGTGCGGGAATTTGCCTTCATCGAAGAGTTGGTGCCTAAGGAGTTTGCCGCTAAGGTCAGGGCAGATTCCATTTCAGTCTGCGGGCAACCACTGGAGCAGGGTAGCGCTCTATTGATTTTGCAGGCACCCGGCCAGTTTGGCAATGGAACGCGTTTTCTCATTGCTTTGATTCCTGGACATCGATACGAAACCCAGAGCTTGCCGGACTTCGGAAGGATCGAGCGGAAGGTGCAAGGAATGGTAGGCACCGCAGGACGACAAGGAGATCCAATCGAGAGTTTCTGTGAATCCGTGGCACAAGATGCAGAGGGTGTTGGGGGCGACCGAGCGAATCCAGAGCAGACAATCCTTCCAGGGCAACTGAAGGGAGTGAGCATTGATGAGAATGGCTGCAATGTTAGAGGGATCGAATTCCCGTAAGGGGATGAGTCCGGATACTGTTTTGAACTTCCAGCCGCCAGTTTGAATCAATTCCTCAAGCCAAGGCTGCTGCATGGGGAGTTTACCGACGACAATGATCATTCTGGATTCCATGTCCAGAGAGGGAGCACTTCGGATGCCAAAGCGGGATGCCTGGCGATTCACTTAGGTTGCTTGCTTGGCGGCAGAGGTTTTGCCCAGAGCGGACGATCTTCCCGAAGCGAATCGACTACCACCAGATAAGTTCCAGCCCAAGGAGTAGGCTGGCGAGACGGCGAAAGTACCCAATAGGATTCTCCTCGCTGAAGTGCGCTCTCATAGTTGGAATCGAGGATTGCAAATCGATCCAAAAACGTGTTCAAGGTAGCTGGAATCCGGATGCAACCCTTGGATTGAACTGTTCCCAGGCGGGCTTCGAGAAGGGCGGGATCTGTCGAATGAACTTGAAGACGCATGAGCCCGATGCCCCCTTTGCCCCAACCCCTCTGGGACACTTGCCACCCGAAATCGTAAACTCGCATTCCCTTGATGCCGTAACCTCGAATGCCGTTTTCATTCTTCGTTCCCTCCGACCGGTAATCCGGATTAGCGGTTGTGTGAGGAAATACGCCTACGGGAGTTAAGAAGTGTTCAAATTTGCCGGGTTTTCCAGTGGATACGGGAGACGCCCCGATCAGGTGAAGGGATCCTTGGGGTGATCTCCAGAACAACATCGCCGACTGAACGCGGGGATTGCGATCCACCAGGAGAAAAAATTGCGCACGGCGGCCATCCATGTCCGATGCGATCAGGCTCTCCTCAAGCAAAGCGGCATATACGAGGTGTTCCGAGTCAGGTAACTGGAGACGATTGTCAACCTGTTGTTCGAAGATCTTCGCGATTTCGCGAGGGTCCGAATCCAGTTGGAGCGTAGACACCGAGGCTGCACAAAGGACAGAAAACCAAATACTCCAAATCACGGTTTGAACGAGGCCCTTGGCTTTGAGAAGTCGAAATGGAAAGGATTGAAGCGTCATGCCCATATTTGAAAGGCACTTGAAGGACCATTCCAGAAGATTGCAGTAAATTGGAGCGGCGTGGGTGAATACACCCATTAAATTTATCTTTGAGTGGGCTGATTGGCTCAGAACCGCGCAGCCGGTTGAAAGTTTACTGGCTCGCGAAAGTCCCCAAATGGGTTGATTCTGTGATGCTTGGCAGGCCTGTCAACTCAGTTTGTAGCGGGCTGTGCGCAGGATTGCAGGGGTGGCGAGTTTGATGAATTCATACCAGAGGGTGAGGAACTCGCGTTTTTCCAGCTCCACGGTAGAGGGATATGTAAGGAAGCAGTTGACCGAAATCGCAGCAGCCGTGAACGCGGTCGGGGTTGGCAGCTTTGCCGAAGTTGAGATTCCCTTGGAGTAGCGGGGCACTCACGAATCTCAGTGCCGAAGGCAAATCACATGGGCGTTATAGCATCGTCGTTTCATAGGTTATCGGCTCTGGCATACGAGCCGTTTTGGACTGATTAGCAATATGGCAAGCACCGACACCGATTTGGCTCGAGACCGAAAGTTTTTGCAGCCGTTGTGTGGGTTCCCGCCTATACGATGCCTCCGGCAGACTTACTCTTGAACCTGTACTCTAGAGAAGGAGGCCTGAAATGGCAAGTCTCGATTGGTTGCAATGTCCTGCTGTCGAAAGCGTCGCGGACAGACGTAGCGGAGCGTGGGTATTTCGCAACACCCGGATGCCCGTAGCAACAGTTTTTGAAAACCTCGAAATCGGCACGAGCATCGAGGAAATCATCGAGCAGTACGATGTCACGCGGGAACAGATTCAAGCTGTCCTTGAATTTGCCGCACGGAGTCTGGACGCGCCGTCGGTTCCTGTAGATGTATCGAGCAAACCTGATGCGCATCCTGTTTGATCAGGGGGTGCCAAGAGGCCTTGTCGCGGCACTATACGGACACGAAGTGACCGAAGCGAGAGCGCTCAAATGGGAGAGAATCTCAAACGGCGAACTCCTTAAGCTAGCCGAAAACGCTGGATTCGAACTGTTGATGACGACCGACAAGAACATGCGGTATCAACAGAACCTTGTGACCCGGAATATCTCTATTGTTGTTCTTGGGAAGTCGTCGCCGCCGTTAACGCCGCCATGCCAGGCAGCTTTGCCGAAGTTACGATCCCTTTCGTGTAGCGAGTCCCTCACGAATCTCAGTGCCGAAGGCAAAGCACATGGGCGCTATAGTATCGTCGTTTCATAGGTTATCGGCTCAGGTCGTACGAGGCGTTGCAAGACAGCATTTATGCGGTGCACCGCTCATGCCCCGGCAGAGAGTTTCGATACAGACTGAGTAGAATGATGGCAAGCACCCATGCAGATTTCGCTCTCGACTGGACGCCATGCGAACTGATTGAATGCGTACCCGGCAAGGTATCGGGGAAGCCTGTTGTGCGCGGAACACGCATCCTGCCTGACGCCATTGTTGGTAGCTTCGACCTTGGAGAAAGCATTGCGGAGCTTTCCGTAGGATGCCCTACCCTGTCAGTGGCGCAGATTCAACGTCTCATCGAGTTTGCCACGACATGGAGCCACAAGCCGTTGGGTTGAAGCTGACAACCAAGCTCGAGTTGCTCGCTGCGGTGGGTAGCGCTCTACCGCGGCGTCCAGTTTTGCCAGTTGGCATCGGCTAATTCGAATTCGCTGCGCAATGCCTGCTTCATGGCTGTGAGATCGGCCGGAGTGACGGGCGGAGTGACGGGCGGAATCTGC
>JBKJSR010000308.1:0-7130 GCA_046594355.1 Bryobacter sp. | reverse complement strand
CCTCTGTTCTGAATCACATCCTGGCCAGATTCACGCTCGCACTCTTCGGGTGGCAGAACGACAACGGCCTTCTTGGCTGAGCGGCATCTCTAGCTTGCTCACATTCCAACCCTTTTTCATCCCCCTCTGTGCCGGCCCAGGGGCCGCCATGTTGATTCACGGATATTTCAAATTTATTTTCGCCTCCTAAGATACTGAAAACAAACGAATCAACTCAGACCCGCCGCTAAGCCCTGTTCAATCGTCTGCTACATTCTGTAATCGAGAACGCGCCTGCAAGCCACCTGGCCTGCAGGCGTTTTTCCATTTCAAACAGTAAAGGAAAATTCCCCATGTCATCACAGGCAAAAGTTGAAGCAAACCGCTCCAACGCACAGCAGTCCACAGGCCCCACTTCCGCAGAAGGCCGCGCAACGTCTTCCCGTAACGCCGTAAGCCACGGCCTCAATGCGAGCCCCAACACACTCTTCGCTTCCGACAAAGAAGCCCAAACCGGCTTCGTCCAGCACATCGCAAAATTGCGCTCAGACTGTCTCCCCGAAGGCACTCTCGAAGAAGAAACTTTCCGCCGCTATGCCTTCGCTACATTCCAGATTAATCGCGCCCAAGCCCTCGAGCTCCAGGCCCAAGACCGTTGGGTCAACGATCCCGATCACCCCACCTGGTTCTCGCAAATGGAACGCTTCATCAAACTCGGAGCATTGCAGGAACGCCGCGCCGACAGATCACTCAACGAACTTCGCAAACTCCAGCGCGACCGTTTCGCCGCCCTCGAGGTCCAAGGCGAAATCTACGCTTACGGAAAAGAAGTGATTTTCTCAAAGGTTCTCCCCATCGCCGATCTCCGCACGCAGAACCTCAACAACACGAGCGCCGGTCTAATAGCCATCGCCCTGTTAGCGACAACCCCCGAAGCAAAACTCATCGCGAAAACGCTGCCACCCGAGGACGCCGAATACATCAAGCTCTCCGACGAAGACCTCATCCGTCTCGGCGTAGCAGCCGGCCACCTCAAGCTCTAACCAAACGAACCCAACCCCAGCCAGGCGGTTCTCGACATAAATCAACAATCGGCATTCGAGTCCAACCCCGAATCAATTTACCTGAGTAGAACCGGTATCAGTGCAGCACGCAGCGCTGCTACTTTTGCGCCAGAAGACTTTCTGGCATGCCGCTTCTCAACCTCCGGTCGTGGCCCTGACTCATCAAGATTGCCGTCTTCGGGGGCTTCTATGCACCTCAGACATCCAGGCTGGCTAAAAACAGTCCTTTCGTTTTCTCTCGTTTTTTCAACTTCAATCGGCGGCCAGGTTGCCTCTCCAGAATTCGGCGGCGGCCCTCCGTCCAACTTCTCTGTTCCCCTGTCGGGCCAAATTATCGCCGCCGCTTCCGCAGATTTACATCGTTTGCGCGTTCAGCTCGTACTTCCGGGTGGCCGTGGAATCGTAGCCGAATCCAGCCCCAACGGCTTCGGCTCTTTTGAGCTGCCACCCGCTCCCAACGGACTCTATGAGTTGCGCATTATCACCATGCACGGTGTTCTGATTCACACCTTGTCCGTCAGCTTACCTTATGCAAACACCCTCGAAATCGATCTCACCCAGGGCAATTCAAATTCGAGTACGGGTCATCTCTTTTCCTTGGCCAGAATGCAACATAAAATTCCGAAGCAGGCACAAAAACAAGCTGCCGCCGCGCAGGATGCTTCCCGCAAGGGCAAACCGCAGGAAGCGATCGTCTACCTCGAAAAAGCAATTGCGATTGACCCCTTCTACTTCGAAGCAATCAACAACCTCGGCGTACAGTTCGTCCGCATCGGTGAATTCGAGCAAGCGTGTCGGAACTTCACCAGGGCCACTGAGATCGATCCCGGCGATCCGTTCGCCGAAATGAATCTCGCGTTCGCACTCTTATCCCTGCACCGCTTCCCCGAAGCCGAACAGGCCGCACGCGCCAGTCTGCGCTCCGACCCTCGATCGCCCCGCGCACGCTTCTATCTGGCGATCAGCCTGCTCGAACAGAACGAAGCCAACAAGGAGGCCCTCTTCCATCTCGCCAAGGCCGCAGACCAATTCGAGCCTGCTAAAAAACTGCTCGCGCAACTCAACTCGGAGCTAAAAAAATAGGCCGGCCCGCTGGCCTGCCTGGGCTTCGCCCGGGGTCCTAAAAAAGACTTCGATTTGACACAGCGATTAGCCTTTGGGACCATAGAGGAACTGCATCCTGCGGATGTGGCGGAATTGGCAGACGCACTAGTTTCAGGTACTAGCGAGGGCAACCTCGTGAAGGTTCAAGTCCTTTCATCCGCACCAGAAAAATTTTCATCAACAACGGCCTGTGATCATCCTGGATCTGCCCTTCACGAACGCAAGCCGATGCGGCGATCCGCAAACGCTTCGATTCGAATACACCATGCCAGGCCACCGTCGCCAAGCCGCTCGATTTCATCGACTTATAGTCATTGCGGGTGCTGCTAGCATGCCCTTGCTGGTGTAATCGGCCGGGACGATTCGATAGCGGTACACCATTCCGTGTTCTCCCACTGCGTAGCCCCGATCCCGCTTTACCAAGCTAAAGGCATTTACCGACGCTGGGAACGGGATCTCGCGCGACACCCAACTTTTGCCGCCATTCGTGGTGTAGAGCATCATGCGGTACGCCATCATCCAGCCCACCTCCGCGTCGGCAAAGCCGATTGCGGGCTTGCCGCCGATGTTCCCTGTAACTCCCGTCCAGGTCTTGCCACCATCGATGGTTCGAAATACTTTGCCGTTGATGGTCCGAAGCACGCCGGTGTTCGCATCCAGAAAATGTAGCGCTCCCTCTTTCCCATCTTCACCAGGCAGAACCAGCCAGGACGACCAAGTGATGCCGCCATCCATGGTCTTGGCCACAACAAAACCGGCGTCGGCTCCAATACTTTGGCTGATTGCGTATGCGACGTTCGCGTCGACAAAAGCGACTTGCGCGATATGACAGCCTACGTCTTGTGTCAGACCATTGATTTCAGCCTTGATGCGGCACACGTATACCTGCTTCCACGTGCGTCCGGCATCCTGTGTGCGCTGGATGCCGCCACCTCCGGCCAGCAACCCGGCTTCCGCAGAGATGAAGCGGTAGTCGCTTCGATGTTGCGCCAACTTTCCAACCGGTGCCCAGGTCTGGCCATCGGTGGTGCGAAGCAACTGGTGGTCTCCAGAAGCAGTGCTCTGAACGGCAAAGCCGACTCGTGCATTGACAAAACGAAGCTGGTGATAAGGCCGGTCGCTCGATTGCGGGTCCCCTAGCTGGACATCCCAATTGGCTCCTCCGTCTTTGGTGTGGACAATGACGCCCCCTCCCGATCCACTGCCTCCACCGGCGACCCAGCCCTCATCGACAGTCGCGAAGTGTACGGACCTGAGTTGCAAATCCTCTTTCACGTTGACGGGTTCCCAGATGGCTTTGAAGCGGGGCTCAGCCTCGGTGGGGGACTTGCCAGGTAAGCTTTTCGCCGTAGCAGGCTTCCTGGTTGTCTGCGCCACAATCGTGCCGCCCGAGCCGATCGCGATAGACGTCAGGAGCGAGGCGAAGAGGGCGCTTTTCGCCCATTCCCGAGATGTTCGATTGCTTGGTTGCATGATGCCAATCACTATACTACTTTGCCGAGAAATCTACCAACAAGGCTGAATGCAGCTTGGCGGATTACACCCGCCGCCGCTCGGGCGAGTGGCTGGTGGCCCGCTATCGAGGCCACCCCAGGCTTTGTTGCCGGGCTGATGCGGTTGTTAGCGCTTCGCCGTCGCGACCGTAATATTGCGAAATTTCAAACCGCCCGTATGATCGCCCTGGATGTAGAAAGGGCCCGGCTCGCCTTCGTTGGCGTCGAGCGCTCCGCCGGTGATGCCTTCGATCACTTGCGCATCGATGGTAGTCACTCCGTTGCGCACTACCGTGAGTGTGCGGCCCACGAGCGTCACATCGAACACATCCCAGGTGCCGGTGGTGCGGGGCAAGTCACCCTTGGGCGCGATGCGGCCATAGACAGAACCCATCCTGCGCTCCGGCGGATTGCTGCTGAGAGCCTCGCTTTCGAGTTGAATCTCGTAGCGGCCACGCAAATAAAATCCGCTGTTCGCGTGGTCTGGACAGTTCACTTCAAAGTGCAGCTTGAAATCATCGAAGCTGCGTGTTGTCTTCAGATTCGCGCCATGCTCTTCATTGAGGAGTTGACCCTCTTTTACTACCCAGTGGTTGTCGGAAGCTTTTCCCATTGCTTCCCAGCCCGAGAGATCCTTGCCGTTGAAGAGAGCCTCTGGCTTGTTCCATTCCTTGGGGGCCTTGCGATTCAGAAGGGGTGCGCGGACTCCTTCGAGAGGCTGAGAATTTTCGCCCCTGCGAATTACGCCCGATAGTTTGTCCCCGGCGGCATCGAGCTCCCACACGGTGCGTGGCGCTTTGTCCGTTGGCTTGCCCGGTGTCAACTGTAACTGCTTGCCCTTCATGTGATATTCGCTCAGACGATACACATTGCCGCCCGTTGGCTGAAACCAGATCTCGAGCGCGCCATTCTGTTCCGCGATTCCCAGCCAACTGGCGCGGTTGCCTCCGGGCGTGATGAGGTTGAAATTCCATCGCCCCACAAATGGGCTTGCCGCTTCGAGAGAAGCCGCCATAATCAGAAACAAAGCAATTCGTTGCATAACTTTATTATGCCCACGACCCCAAGAGTCCACAAAAGAAATCCAACCAATCCGCCGATTAGTGAATTGTATGTGGATGCTTCTGTCTTTGCTCTTCTTTCAGGACGCGACAACCTCCTCGCCCGACCTCACGCTCCAGTACCCAAGCGCAAACGTCTCGCCCACGGTAGCGCGAGAAATGCTCGACGCTCTCGACGAAGAATACTCTCGCGTCCGCCACGAACTCGGTTGCGTCATCGGCTCGAAGATCAGTGTCATCATCGTTCCTCTCGGCACTTGGGAAGCGGCAGGCAACTCCCCCTGGTCCGGTGGCTCCTTCGATGGACGCATCCAGGTGCCGATGATCTATGAACGCAGCCGCGTAAGTCCCCGCATGCGGCAAGTTTTTGCCCACGAAATCGTGCACGCCTGCATCGCCCGCTTCGGAGAATTTCCCACCTGGCTGCACGAGGGTCTCGCGCAGAAATTAAGCGGCGAACAGATCAGCGCAGACTGGCGGCGCAGTTTGCGGCAAGAGCTGGCAGCCGGTCGTCTTCCAGGTCTCGAAAAGCTAAGCGGGCGCTGGGGACAATTGAATTCAGACCAGGCACGCACTGCTTATGCTTACGCCCTGTGGGCCATCGATCTGTGGATGGAAGCCGATGGCGGCGAATCGGTACGCCAGTTCCTCAAACACCCCGAACGCGCCGAGGCGCTCACAGATCGATTGAACCAGGCCCTGCGTCGTTAAGAGATATTATTCGCTCACCGACATCGTTGGGCCGCTCACCTGGCTCACTTCCGCGCATCGCGCCTCCACCATCTTCGCGATCGCATAGAAGCCGGCAGCCATCTCGCTCCCAGGTCCCTCAAGCGCCACCGGCCTCCCGGTATCCCCGCCCTTGCGAATCTCCGGGATCAGTGCGAGTTCTCCAAGGAAAGGCACATTCATCACTTCGGCCGTCTTCCTGCCTGCGCCATGACCAAACACGTCGATGCGCTCCTTGCTCTGCGGCGCAATCAGGTAGCTCATGTTCTCGATCATCCCAAGCACAGGCACCTTCACCTGGTGGAACATGTTGACCGCCTTGCGCGCATCTTCTAGACTCACATCGCTGGGAGTCGTTACCACTACGGCACCCGTCAGCTTGGTCGATTGCATCAGGCTCAACTGCACGTCGCCAGTGCCCGGCGGCAAATCGATGATCAGATAATCGAGTTCCCCCCACTGCACCTGGCGCAGGAACTGCTGCATCACGTTATGCAACATTGGCCCACGCCACACCAGCGGCTTGTCGCCAGGGTTTAGAAACCCCATCGACATCACCCGCAATCCTTCCTTCACGATCGGGCGGATTTTATCGCCATCCGTCAGCGGAGCCTCGCTCACACCCATCATCAACGGCACATTCGGCCCGTACACATCGGCATCGAGCAAACCGACCCGATTGCCCAACCGCGAGAGCGCAATGGCAACGTTGACGCTTACAGTGGTCTTACCCACGCCGCCCTTGCCTGAACCAATCGCTACGATGTTTTGAACTCCGGGTATATCCTGCATTACTCCGAGCATAACAACCGCTGCAACTTAATAATGAAGCCTCCTGGCAAATGTGGGAAATGGTATGATTACCGCCAACGACGTACGGGCGGCCCGAAGCCCGTTCCTAAAGGAAATCCATACCATGAAGCATTGGCAACTCATTCTAGCGATCATCATTACGGCGCTACCGGCATTCCCGGTACGCGGCTACGAAGTCTGGCTTACCGACCAGAACAACACCCTCGGCTATTCATCCCAGAATCCTCGCGGCACCCATGGCGGTCGCATCGTGATCTGGGATGGCAAAGACCTGGACTTTCCAGGTACGCCCATTATGGATCGCCCCGCGTTCCTGGACCTGGGTCTGATCTTCGCCGCCGGCGGACCGAATAACCAGACCGGTGCCGAAGTCGCCAGACCCCACATGCTCGCTGTCAGTCAGGATCAGAAGTACATGGCCCTCGCCTTCGTCGCCAGTGGCCATGTTGCGATTATCGAAGCCGCCACCCGGCGTCCCAAGGCTCTCTTTCGCATGTCGGCCGGCGCAGGCGGTGCTCGCCAGGCCCATTCGGCCCAATGGACCATGGATGGTACTGCGATCCTCGTCGCCAATCAGAACGGCAAACTCTTCGAGCGTATCCGCTATGACAAAGCCACCGACACCTTTACCCACGACACCGCCGCCACTCTAAACCTGGCCACCTGCCGCACCCCGAACGGCTTCCCCTGCGAAACACCCACAACCATTAACGAGAACGACCCCAATTACTTCGGCCTGCACAACCGCCCCGACAACGCGCCCATCTGCCCGGTGGTCACCTTCAACAACAAGGCTATTATTACCCTTCGCGGCGGTGGCATTCTTGTCGCGGACCCAACCACCACACCTATGTCGATCGTCGCCGAGTACGGTAACCGCTTCTATG
>JBKJSR010000272.1:0-6845 GCA_046594355.1 Bryobacter sp. | reverse complement strand
TGTACATTCGGATCGAGCAGCCCGAGCAGGAGCATATGGCTCGAGTAGGGAGACTGCTTGAGTGTGTAGACGCTCGGCATAGGCGAAACTAGAAGCATGGCATATCCAGAACAATTTTTGACTCCGATGCGCGAAGACTTGACCAAGTACGGCGTTGAGGAGGCTCGCACACCGGAAGCGGTCGACGAAGCGTTGAAGGCCGGCACCGTACTGATGATCGTGAATTCGATCTGCGGCTGCGCGGCGGGCAAGGCCAGGCCGGCGATTGGTGCAGCATTGCAGAATGCGAAGAAGCCATCCAAGTCGGCGACCGTATTCGCTGGTGGAGACGAAGCCGCGACCGCGCATCTGCGCAGCCTACTGAGCCAGTTTCCGCCCTCGAGCCCCGCGATGTTTCTGTTCAAGGATGGCAAGCCGGTCTTCGCACTGCATCGCCGCGACATCGAGACCAGCGATTCCTTTACGCTTTCGATGCGTCTGAAGGAAGCCTTTGAGCAGTACTGCTAACCAGCAGTACTGCCCTTCCGCCGAAGCCCAAGCCCGTTTCGAGGAACTTGTCGATCGGGGAAAGACTGCCGAAATTTTCGCAGCGGAGAAGGCGGAGCTTGAGCTCCTACTTCGCTTGGCCAAAGCGAAGGCAAAGCTGATCCTCGCTCGTGGCCAGTGACATCAGTGCCGGGGTGCGCCAACTTGTTTCGGCGCGCGCTGGCTGCGGGAGCCGGAAACACGCTGGCACCTCGCTTGTGGGCAATCTCGCCTACTGCTGCGCGATTTGCAACCGCCTGAAGGGCTCGGACATGGCGGCGGATGGGGCGACAATTTTAATCAGGCCGAGCGGGTAGGACTATCCGCGACAATGGGAAAAGAATGCTTGAGCCGATTGCTTTGACACGCCGGCTGGTGGATATCGAATCCATCACCGGCAATGAGATGCCAGTTTCCATAGAGCTCGAAGGGATTCTGAAGGAACTGGCCACGCGCTTTGATGGCGTTGTGGAGCGTATTCCAGTGGAGCCCCAACGGGACAATCTGTTCTGCTACTTCGGGCAGCCGCTGGTGACGCTCTCGACACACATGGACACAGTGCCGCCTTTCTTCGCCTCGCGCGAGGATGACGAGTACATCTGGGGCCGTGGCGCTTGCGATGTAAAGGGCATCATCGCGGCGATGCTTTGCGCTGGACAAGCGCTCTTAATTGCGGGGAAGCGGGACTTCGGGTTTCTCTTTGTCGTCGGCGAGGAGCGCAATAGCGTCGGGGCTTACCATGCGGGGCGCAACCCGAGAGGTTCGCAGTTCATCATCAATGGCGAACCGACCGAGAATCGCCTCGCGTTGGGATCGAAGGGCGCGCTGCGTATCGAGTTGATTGCCAAAGGCAAGATGGCGCATTCGGCTTATCCGGAACTGGGCGAGTCGGCGATTGAGAAGATGCTCGATGCTCTCGAGAAGATCCGCCGGATTGAACTGCCTAGGAGTGAGATTCTGGGACCGTCGACGATGAACATTGGCCTGATCGCAGGCGGCAGGGCACCGAATGTGATTCCGGATGCGGCGAAGGCGGAGCTACTGATCCGGCTGGTGGACGATGGGGACTCGACGGTAGCGGCTATTCGCGAGGCTTGCTGGAATCTGGCCGAGGTGGTCGAAGTGTTGCGCATTCCAGCGGTTCTACTGGGAGGAATGGACGGCTTTGATACGATGGTAGCTTCCTATACCACTGACATTCCGGCATTTCAAGGCAACTGGGGACAACCCTACCTCTTCGGCCCTGGCACAATTCACGTAGCACATACGAGCGAAGAACGAATGCCGAAAAAGCAATTGCTGGATGCAGTGGCAATTTATCAACAGATGGTAAGGACGCTGCTCAAAAGATGTCATCCCGTATTGAAGTAGGTGTACTTGGCGCCACCGGCATGGTGGGCCAGAACTTTGCCAGACTCCTGGCCGACCATCCATGGTTCGAACTGACCTGGGTTGGCGCTTCTTCCCGTTCCGTGGGCAAGAAGTATAGCGAAGCGACTTCGTGGCGGCTGGACGGTGTGATGCCTGAAAGCGTTGCCAACCTGACGGTGAAGGAATGTAAGCCGGGCAATGCTCCGAAGCTTGTTTTCTCTTCGATGGACGCCGATGTGGCGACAGAGATCGAGCAGGCCTTTGCAGAAGCCGGACACATCGTGGTCTCGAATTCGAAGAACTTCCGCATGGAGCGAGACGTGCCGTTGCTCGTACCGGAAGTGAACGCCGACCACCTCGCGCTGATCAAGGTGCAACAGATGCGGCGAGGATGGAAGGGTGGGATTATCACGAACCCGAACTGCGTGGCGGTGCCTCTTGTGATGGCGCTCGCCCCGTTCAAGAAGTACGGCATCACGAAGTTCATCACCACCAGCATGCAGGCCGTGAGTGGCGCGGGTTATCCGGGTGTCGCTTCGATGGACATCCTGGGGAATGTGATTCCTTACATTGGAGGGGAAGAGGCGAAGGTGGAAGAGGAGCCGCTCAAGATTTTGGGCGATCTGAACGGCGATCATGTTGTGGACCTCAAGGCGAAGGTGAGCGCGCACTGCAACCGCGTGGCTGTTGTGGACGGGCATACGCTGACGGTGAGCGTCGAGCTAACCGGGAAGCCGAGCTTCGAGCAGCTACTCGATGACATACGGAGTTTTCGGGGCCTGCCGCAGGAGCGCAAGCTGCCGAGTGCGCCTCCGGTTCCGTTGGTCTACATGACCGAGGACAATCGGCCGCAACCGCGCCGCGATGGGCCTCGCGATGGCGGAATGTCGGTCTTTATGGGCCGCTTGCGCCCCTGCCCGATCTTCGACTGGAAGTTTGTCTGCCTCGGCCACAATACGATCCGTGGTGCGGCTGGCGCGGCGGTGTTGAATGCCGAGTTGATGAAGAGCGAGGGATTGCTCTAACCGATGATCGTCATGAAATTCGGTGGCACGAGCGTGGAATCGGCCGCCGCGATCCAGAGGCTGGTCGACATTGTGCGCGGGCGGATTGCCGAGCAGCCAATCGTCGTCGTGTCGGCAATGGGCAAGACCACAAACCGTTTGCTTGAGGCGGCAGATCTCGCCGTGGCAGGCAAGCGGGGAGAGGCACTCGAAAAGGTAGAAGCCTTGCGGGCTTTTCACCATGGCGAGGGCGATGTGTTTGGCGCGGCCGATGTGATCGACGAACACTTTCAGGAACTGATAGAGCTGGTCCGGGGCCTCGCGATTCTAGGGGAATTGACGCCCCGGAGCGTGGACGCGATCTCAAGCTTTGGCGAGCGGATTTCGAGTCGCGTGGTTGCACTGGCGCTCGAGGCAAAGCACGTAGATAGCCGGGCGGTGATTGTGACCGATGAGCGGCACACGATGGCGGCTCCGCTTTATGACGAGACTAACGCGCGGCTGGCGGCGATCGAATGGGGAGCGATCAGCGTGATGGCCGGTTTTATCGGATCGACGCGGGCTGGGGTGACGAGCACGCTGGGACGCGGCGGCAGCGACTTTACGGCAAGCATTGTGGGCGCGGGTGTGGGTGCCAAACAGATCGAGATCTGGACCGACGTGGACGGCATGCTGACCTGCGACCCGACGGTGTTGCCGGGCGGGCGCCGGGTGAAGAGTCTGAGCTTTGCCGAGGCGGCTGAACTTGCCTATTTTGGAGCGAAGGTGTTGCATCCATCGACGGTTCTGCCGGCGATCGAGAAGAACATTCCAGTATTCATTTTGAACTCGCGGCGGCCGGAGGCGAGCGGGACGAAGATCACGGCCGAGGGTCCGGCGACTAAGACTGTTGCGAAGTCGATTTCCTGCAAGAAGAACATTACGCTGGTCAACATACAGTCGACCCGCATGCTGATGGCGCATGGATTTCTGCGGCGGATCTTTGAAGTGTTCGACCGTCATGAGACCTCCGTGGATATGATTGCGACCAGCGAGGTGAGTGTGTCGCTGACGATCGACAATGCGGCGAAGATCGGGACGATTGCCGATGAGTTGCGGGAATTTTCCGAGGTCGATATCGAGCAGGACAAGGCGATTGTTTGCCTGGTTGGCGACAACCTCCGGTGGCAGGCGGGAGTGGCGCACCGGGTGTTTCGCGCGCTCGACCCGGTGAACGTGCGGATGATCAGCCAGGGGGCGAGCTTGCGCAACCTGAGCGTAGTTGTGGCCCAGAGCGACTTGCGCAATTCGGTGGAGCGGCTGCACAGGGAATTCTTTACGGACGTGGACCCGGAGGTGTTTGAATGAAGATCGCCATGGTGGGCTACGGCAAGATGGGCAAGATGATCGAGAGCCTGGCACCCGAGTACGGGGGCGAGGTTGTGCTGCGGCTCGATGAGTTCAACAACGTCGATCAGGTAATGATGACGCATGAGCAGTTTGCGGGTATCGATGTGGCGATTGAGTTCACAACTCCACATACGGCAGTGCCGAACATTATGAAGCTGGCTGAGTTGGGCGTGCCTACAGTTGTGGGGACGACGGGCTGGCTGGAAGAGTTGCCCCTGGTAGAAGCTTATGTCCGAGAGAAGAAGGGTACGCTCGTTTGGAGCCCAAATTTTTCGATCGGGGTGAACCTGTTTTTCGCGGCGGTGAAGCAGCTTTCGGCGCGGATGGAAGAGTATCCAGAGTATGGTGCCTGGGCCTGGGAGATCCACCATGCGGCCAAGAAAGACGCGCCCAGCGGGACGCTGAAGATGGCCGTGGAACAGATGCGGCGAGGTGGCTATACGCGCGAGGTGAGCGAAAGTTCGAACCGTGCGGGAGCAGTGCCGGGGACGCACGAGATTGGTTTTGATACTGCCGCGGATACGATTACATTAAGGCATACGGCCCGGAGCCGCGAAGGCTTTGCCCGTGGAGCGTTGAAGGCAGCGCAATGGGTGAAGGGCAAGACGGGCGTTTACGAATTTAGCGAGATTCTGTTTGGATAAGGAAAAGAGCATGTTCGAAGGCTGTGGCACGGCGCTGATTACGCCATTTCAGAAAAACGGTAGTCTCGACGAGAGCACGCTGAAGAAGCTGGTTCGGCGGCAGATCGATGCCGGCATCCACTTTCTGGTGCCGTGCGGGACAACGGGCGAGAGCCCGACGCTGACTCATGCGGAACATCTGCGCGTGGTTGAGATTACGCTCGACGAGGCGAAGGGGCAGGTGCCGGTGCTGGCCGGTGCCGGCGGCTACAACACGGCTGAAGTGGTTGTGCTCGCCAAGGAGCTGGAAGAGATGGGCGTCGATGGACTGTTGAGCGTTACGCCTTATTACAACCGGCCGACGCAAGAGGGTCTTTATCAGCACTACAAGGCGATCGCGAAGGCAGTGATGATTCCGATTGTGGTTTATAGCGTGCAGGGCAGGACCGGCGTGAATGTGGAGCCTGGGACGCTGAAGCGCCTGGCTGCGATCAAGAACATTGTTGGCGTGAAGGAAGCTTCTGGCAACATGGCGCAAGTGGCGCGGGTGATCCATGAAGTGCCGGAAGATTTTCTGGTGTTGAGCGGCGATGACAGTGTGACGATTCCGCTGATGGCGCTGGGCGGCAAGGGCATTATTTCCGTTGTGGCCAATCAGATTCCGGGTGAGATGGCGAACCTGGCGGAGGCGTGTCTCAATCAGGACTTTGGCACGGCGCGTTCGATACAGCGGCAGTTTCTACCGTTGATGGAAGTGAACTTTATTGAGTCGAATCCGATTCCGGTGAAGGCGGCGATGGCGCAGATGGGCCTGTGCAAAGCGGTCTGGCGTTTGCCGATGGTGGCTCCGTCGGAGGCCAGTCTCGTGCGGATCAAAGAAGTGTTGGCGCAGGTGGGATTGTAATGCAGCAGGCGATTGAAGCGGCGTTTCAGATTGCGGCCAGTGAATTGGGAGAGGCCGAGCAGCGGCTTTTTCAGCAGTTCAAGGCGGGGCTCAATCAGGGCAAGTACCGGGCGGCAAGTCCCGATGCGAGCGCGGCGACGGGGTGGGTGGTGAATGCCTGGGTGAAGAAGGGGATTCTGCTTGGCTTCCGCCTGGGGCAGATTGTGGACATGAGTGTCAATGTGCAGCGCCAGCCGTTTTTCGATAAGGCGACTTATCCGGTGAAGACGTTTACGGCGCAGAGCGGCGTGAGGATTGTGCCGGGCGGGTCCAGCATCCGGGACGGCTGTTATGTGGGGCGCGGAGTGACTTGCATGCCACCGATGTACATTAACGCCGGGGCGTACGTGGATGATGGGACGATGGTGGATAGCCATGCACTGGTTGGCAGTTGCGCACAGATCGGCAAGAACTGCCATCTGTCGGCGGCGGCGCAAATCGGTGGAGTGTTGGAACCTGTCGGCGCGATGCCCGTCATTATTGAAGATGAAGTGATGGTAGGCGGCAACTGTGGCGTTTATGAAGGCACGGTGGTGAAGAAGCGGGCCGTTCTTGGTAGCGGCGTGATTCTGAACCGTTCGACGCCGGTTTACGACCTGGTGAATGAGCGTGTGCTGGTGGCGACGGACGATGCGCCGCTGGTGATTCCGGAGGAGGCCGTGGTGGTTTCCGGAGCGCGTCAGGTCTCGAAGGGTATCGGCAAGGAGTGGGGCATCTCACTTTACACGCCGGTGATCGTGAAGTATCGAGACCAGAAGACCGATGGAAAATTGCAGTTGGAAGATCTTTTGAGGTAACGGAAGCGTTTTGAGTTGTCGATTGTTTTATTCGCGGTGACGAGCCTGTGGGCACAGAATCAGGCGCGCTTTGGCGCGCAGATTCCGGTGGATACCTCGGTTCTGGGCAATGTTGTTCAGGTGACGACGGACGGCGCTAGCCGCAAGCCGCACTGGTCTGGGGACGGCAAGAAGCTGATGGTGATTTCGAGCG
>JBKJSR010000083.1:0-10162 GCA_046594355.1 Bryobacter sp. | reverse complement strand
GGTGTCGATCTGGCTGACACCGGCGAGCTGACGCTCCGCATCGGCCGACGTGACGAAAGAGTTGCCGGCGATTTTTGAGTCGGCGGAAAAAGCGCTAATGGCGAAAAAGCCAAGCGTTGCGGTTGCGAGAAGAATTTTTCTCATTGCTGCTCCCAGAGTTATCAATTTGATTTAGAAGAACGAGTAACTAGTGCCAATACTGAAAGTCCGTCCGATACGGAAGGCTCTCACCAAAAAGTCGGCTTGCTTATAGCGGTATTCGTTGTCCGAGAGGTTCTCGGCGCTGAAGCGAAGGGTCCATTTTCCGTTTTCCTTGATGTCGTACTGATAGACAAAATCGAGGAATGTATTGCCTTCCTGATAAATGTCGGGAAGGCGAAAAGTGCCGACGTCCGTAATGCGGCGTGCGACGGAGTTTGCATAGAAACGTGCGGAGGAGCGAAGGGACGGTTTCGTCCATTCGGCGATACCGTTGAGAATGAATCGGGACTGACCAACAAGGGGCCTTTCCCTTGAAGTCAACTGCGGAAACTTTTCGACGGGGATGATTACATCGGAACTTACATAAGTAAAGTTCGACTGGACGGCGAAGTCGCGGAGCTTCTTTGAGAAGCGGGAGAGGTTATAGCGCCACTCCAGTTCGATGCCGTGGTTTTTGGCACCATCGACGTTAATGAAGCTCTGACGGAGTTCCGAAGCCGTTGGGCGATAAGTCTGTTCGATGGGATTGGTGAAGCGCTTGTAGAAGTAACTGGCGGCAATGACCTGGTTGCCACCGGGGAAAAATTCCCAGCGGGCGTCGAAGTTATCGACGAGGGCACGCTGCAGAAGCGGGTTGCCCACTGTCGTGTAGCCACCCACGATGTTTGTAAATTCAAAGGGAGAAAGCTCGCGGAAGTCGGGACGATTGACGGTGCGTGAATAGCCGCCGCGGAGGTTCTGGCGTTTGCCCAACGCGTAGATGATGTTGAAGCCGGGGAGTGCGTCGCGGTTGTGAAGTTTGGCGACGACGGGCGAAGCGTTCGGAATGAGGGCGTCAAGAGTGGTGACGTTAATATTGGCGTCTTCATAGCGCACACCGGCTACCAATCGCCATTTGGGGCCAAGGTTGAGGTCGACCATGGCAAAGGTGCCCATGACGTCCATTTCGGCGCGATAGGCATCTGTGGCGCGGGTGACTTCGCGCACTACAAAGCCGTCTGGACGGATGTTTGCCGAGCTGAGGATCTGGTTGGTGGGGAGAGTGAAATCGAGTGTGCCCAGGCGAACCGGGACAAAGCGGAAGCGGCGGCTATCGAAATCACGGCGGCGAATGGTGCCACGGAAGCCGGCCTTGAAGAGGCCGCTGAAATTGCCTTTGAAGAAAGGGACACCCCACTCGGCCTGAGGTTCGTAGATTTTATCATCGAGGTTGTTGAAGAAGCGAAAGCCGGAGTCACCGAGGTTCAGATAGGTGTAGGGGTTGGTGGTGCCGGGTTCGCGACCGCGGATCGTCTGCCGGAGATCGGGTTCTTTGCGCGTGGAATTAGAGAAAGTGAACTGCCAATGGAAGAGGCTGTTCTTCAGCTTGACAAAGGCATGCTCGCCTTCGAGGCTGGTGGAAAGCAGCCCACGCTCGACATAGCGGAAACGGGTATCTTCAACTTCTGCACCGATCGAGCCGTTGAGGCCAGTGAACTGCCGGACTTCCTTGTCGCTGTCGCGGGTAAGAGTGTTACGAAAGAGGATCTTTGACGCAGGTGTCAAATGATAGGCAAAGTTCACCACGCCGGCTATGCGGGCGGATTCATTATCGACATTGAAATTATCGTATTGAGAAAAGATGGCCGGCTTGCCTCCACCTGAATTCACGAGGAAGCGATTGAGTTGTGGAGTGAGACTGGGAGTGTTGGCGAAAGTGAGTGCGGCAACGATACCGAGCTTGCCGTAAGTGTTGCCACCGACAACCGAGTAGGTTTGTTGCGGACGAGCGGAAGATTGCTGCTTGGGCTCATAGTCGACCTGGAAGGCCCTTCCAAATTCTTGAAACTGCTGATCCGTGTAGCGGCCGACGAAGAGGCGATTGTCAGTTGGGATCACCGATGGCAAAGCACGGGAAGCTCCGCCAAATCCGAAAAAGTCGCCTGAGCCACCCTTGAAAGTATTGAAGCGATTGAAGGTGCTCTGGCTATTGAAACCAAAGTTTACAGAGACCTGAAAGACTTTTTGGGTAGGGAACTCGATGGTGTTCATCTGGACGAGTCCGCCGGAGAATTCGCCGGGAAGATCAGCCGAATAGGTCTTGATCACTTTGATGTTGTCGATCAGGCTGGAGGGAAAAAGATCCAGTGGAACCACGCGGCGTTCGGGCTCTGTAGTCGGGATGATCGCGTTGTTGAGCATCGTCGCCGAGTAGCGTTCCCCGAGACCTCGAACAAAAACATAGCCGCCTTCAACGATCGAGATGCCCGTCACTTTCTCTAGTGCGCCAGCAGCGTCGGAGGCTACGGAATTTTTGATGTCGTCCTTGGAAATCGAGTCGGACACGGTGGCGGAAAGTTTGCGTTCGGAAAGCATCGATTCGGCGTTGGATTCGATCGCGCCGACCTTCTCATTGACTTCGACGGTAGTGACGGCACCTACCTGTTGCATCACTGTGGAAGCGTCGGTGTTTTCTCCAGCCTTCACTTCGACATCGGCAATCGTGGTCTCGATGTGATTGGTGCCCGAATAACGGAGCTTGTATTTGCCCGGCGAAAGAGTGATTGTGAACTTGCCACCTGGATCTGTTACGACACGCGAATCGGCGACGCTATCAATCGAGATCTGAATATTGGGAATGGGACGGCCATTGACGGCGTCAAATGCCGTGCCGCTAAGGGTCCCTTTAATGACTGGCGCGGGTTGCTGCGCGAAACAGAACGCGGAGAAGAGGAGAGCCGTTACAAGTGAATTCATTGAGCGCATGAAGAGAAAATTTCGATTCCTTTGGATAAACTATTGGACCCAGACGCTGACCGAGTTGGAGGCGATGCCGCCAATGGTGACGAAAAGCGGGGTTTGACCGGTGACGAAGGGTTGGTCGGGGATGATGACGTTGATTTGGCAGAGCCCGGGGAACTGCGGATGGGCACCTGAAAACTGAACGATGGCGGGCAGGTTGGCGACATAGGCTTCCGTCTTGGCGACGGTGGGCGACAATCCGACAGGCGCGAGGCCGTCAATCGTAACAGGGTTACTTTTGCCACAGCCAGTGGCGTAGATCTGGATGACTTCTCCGCGACGAGCACGGCTCGATTGGCTGTTAATCGAGAAGTCCTGATTCTGTACGATGCCTTGTGAGGTGGGCGTGGTGTCGCTCGAGGCGAGCGCCGGGAAAGCTTCCCAGACGTTAACAGTTCCTCGGGCAATCACCGTCGTGCCGTTGAGGACTTCGACAACTTGCGCTCCGCTTTCGGTATCTACCGGCAGCACGAAATTGATTTGGCCCTGCGAGACAAAATAGATGGGGGCCGTTCGGTTATTTACGCGCACGCTTATGCCTGCAAGCGTCGTAGGGAGCGGAGAGGCAGTGGTAGTCGCTGTGGTTGCAACCGCGCCGAAACTGCCGTAGGCGCTGGCGATGGAACCGGGTGCCAAAGGGGCGGTAGGATTGAAGCCGGAATAATTGATGACAGCAACTTGAGAGACTTGAGCGAGAAGGTTTAGAGCGCTTGAAGCGACGAAGAGGGCAGAAAGTAGAAAGATTTTCATGAAGCTCCTGAGGAGTACAAACGACTCCAAGATTACAGGCCGCCTGTGACGGGCCTATGAACCTTGCGTGACAATTTCGTTACTGGAAGCTGTTTTAATTACAGGAGGCATGATTTGAGGGAACTTTGTGTGGTCGGAGGTGGAATCATCGGCCTTGCGGTGGCTCGCGGAGCGATCAGGCGCTGGCCGAATACTACAATCCGGTTACTGGAAAAGGAGAATCGTGTTGGGCAACACCAGAGTGGTCACAACAGTGGGGTGTTGCATGCCGGGCTTTACTACAAGCCGGGTTCGCTCAAAGCGCAGCTCGCCGTGGACGGGATCCGGCAGATGGTTGCGTTTTGTAAAGAGCATGGAGTGAAGCACGAGATCTGCGGCAAGCTGGTGGTGGCGGTGGATGCGGAAGAGGTTGGCAGGCTGCGGGAATTGCTTGAACGCGGAACGGCAAATGGGTTGCGAGGCTTGCGCTGGTGCGGGCGGGAGGAGATTCGTGAACGGGAACCGGAAGTGGATGGCGTAGCGGCAGTAGAGGTACCGGAAGAAGGGATCGTCGATTATCCCGCGGTGTGCCGGGCAATGGCGGAGGACATTGTGGCGAGGGGAGGGGTAGTGGAATTGGGTGCCGGGGTGAGAGGATTGAAGCGGGATGGCGGGAGTTGGATCGTTGAAACCACACGGGGCGAGTATCGTGCGGACTACTTAGTGAACTGCGCGGGACTGCATTGTGATCGCGTGATGGCGATGACCGGGGAACAGCCATCGACGCGGATTGTTCCGTTTCGCGGAGAGTATTTTAAGCTGCGGCCAGAGGCGGAGAAATTGGTGCGCCATCTGGTCTATCCAGTGCCCGATCCGAAGTTCCCGTTCCTTGGAGTTCACTATACGCGGATGATTCATGGGGGGGTAGAGTGTGGGCCGAATGCAGTGTTGGCACTCGATAGGGAAGGCTATTCGTGGAGACGAATTTCCTTGCGCGATAGTTGGGATGCGTTGAGCTTTCCAGGCTTGTGGAAGTTCCTTGCCAAGTATCCGGCGATGAGCTGGTACGAAGTGAAACGGAGTTTGTCGCGGGCGGAGTTTACGAAGAGTTTGCAGCGATTGGTGCCGGCGTTGCGAGAGGAAGATTTGTTACCGGGTGGAGCGGGCGTGCGGGCACAGGCCATGTCGCGGGACGGGAGTCTGTTGCAGGATTTTGCGATTGAGATGAGAGAGGGGGCACTTCATTTGTTGAATGCACCGAGTCCGGGGGCGACGGCGAGTTTGGCCATCGCCGAGTATTTACTCGACCGGATTGACGAGTCTGGCGCTTGATGGGAACCAGTGGCGGGTGCGGTTGCAAAAGGCGCAAACACTCAACATCACAGGGACTTCAATCAGGACGCCAACTACGGTAGCAAGTGCGGCACCCGATTCGGGGCCGAACAGCGCGATTGAGGTTGCGACGGCTAGTTCAAAGAAGTTGCTTGCGCCGATCAGCGCGCCTGGTGCAGCAATGGAGTAGTCGATACGGAAGTAGCGCATCAATGAGTAAGCGAGTGAAGAATTCAAGTAGACCTGGAGCAGGATTGGCACGGCAATGAGCACCACATGGAAAAGCTTACCGGAGATATTGTTGGCCTGGAAAGCGAAGATCAGCACAAGGGTGAGCAGCAAAGCGATGATGCCAAGCGAAGAGAGCCGTTCCGGATTGAGCACTCGTTTGAGCAACATGCCGGCGACGACCGGGATCACGATGAAGCAGATAACCGAGTAAACCAGGACGCGCATCGGGACTTCGAGACTGGAGGCACCGCCGACGAGGTAGCGAACAATCGGAGCGAAGGCGAAAAGCATGATGAGGTCGTTGAGAGAGACCTGGAGAAGCGTGTAGGCTGGATCGCCATCGGTGAGGCTAGACCAGACGAAGACCATAGCCGTACAGGGAGCCGCAGCAAGGATGATACAGCCGGCAATGTACTGGGAAGCATCCGCAGGAGTGATCCACGAAGCGAAGGCGATGCGGAAGAAGAACCAGCCGAGCAATGCCATCGAAAAGGGTTTGACGAGCCAGTTTACGAAGAGCGTGATGAGCAGACCGCCAGGGGCACGGCCTGCATCGCGAATCGAGCTGAAATCGACCTTCATCATCATCGGGATGATCATGAGCCAGATGAGGATGGCGATCGGAAGGTTGATTTGACTGCCTGCGGCGATTTCCAGATCGCGAAGGCCGGAGACGCTCGCCGGAGCGAGTCTACCGAAACCGAAGCCAACAAGCATTGAGAGCGCTACCCAGAGACTGAGGTAGCGCTCAAAGACCGGAAGAGTTTTCACAGTCATGCGGGCTTGGAGGCGCGAATGAAGCAACTCATGAATTTGTTGTCGACTGCAGAGGTGAGGAGATCTACATCGATGCCTGCAGCACCCAGAAAGTCGCGGGCGTCTTCGGGTTTATAGATGCGAGTGACCTCGAGCGAGACATTCTCGAAACCGGCATCCTGGAGCTTACTTGCGTAGACGTCTTTGTTGAGCGCACCGGCAATGCAGCCAATCCAGAGTTCCATGTTCTTGCGAATCTCGGCGGGAACTTCTCCGTTGACGACAACATCGGAGACGGCGAAACGGCCACCGGGCTTGAGAACGCGAAAGGCTTCGGCGAGGACGCGGTCTTTGTCCGCAGACAGGTTGATGACGCAGTTGGAAATGACCACGTCAATGGAGTTCGCGGGTAGAGGGATGTGTTCGATTTCACCCTTTAGAAATTCTACGTTTTCGATACCGGACTTGCGCTGATTCTCACGGGCCAGAGCCAGCATCTCATCGGTCATATCGAGGCCAAAAGCTTTGCCGGTAGGGCCGACACGCTGGGCTGAGAGCAGAACATCAATGCCGCCGCCGGAACCGAGATCAAGGACAACTTGACCGGGCAATAGTTGAGCGAGAGCGGTCGGATTGCCGCAGCCGAGCGAGGCCTTGAGTGCGTCTTCGGGGATGGAGCCGGCTTGCTGAGAGTCGTAAAGATTGGACGTGATGGGGTCTGCGCAGTCGCTTGCGGCGCTGCCGCCGCAGCAGGCATTTCCCTGCCCTGACACGACCCGAAGTGCAGCCTGGCCGTACTTTTCCTTTACCGTTTCTTTGATGTCCTGAATGGTTTCCATATTTCGATAATACTCGAACTAAAGAAACAGTCAACACCTATTTCGTATTTTCTAGAATTATCGTAATATAGGGGCAGTCATGAAACTTGCCGATGAAACGCCGCGGATGGCGGATATGTTTGGCGCACTGGGAAACGAAGCGCGCTTGCGCATTGTGCGTCTGTTGTTGAGCGCACACCCGGACGGAATGGTAGTGGGCGAGATTCAATCGGAACTGGGCATTACCGGGTCGACCCTGTCGCACCATTTGGAGAAATTAAAACACGAAGGTTTGTTGACCGTAGAGAGGCAAGGGACCTTCCTCTGGTACCGGGCAAACACGGACGTACTGCAGGAACTGCTCGGCTTTCTTTACGCGGAGTGCTGTACGCGAAACAAGGCAGTGAAGCCGGAATCCATTGTGAGGCTGTGCAAATGAAGACAAGAAGAATGATTCTTTCGGCCGGGGCATGGTGGCCCCTTGCGGGCCAAGACAAGAAGTTGCGAATCCTGGTGCTTTGCACTGGTAACTCCGCACGAAGCCAAATGACAGAAGGCTTTCTGAAGAGCTTTGACAAGCGGCTTGAAGTCTATAGTGCAGGGACGAATCCTTCCCCACGCATCAACCCCTTTGCGGTTGCCGCAATGAAGGAGTTGGGTCTCGACATCTCTGGAGGAACTCCGAAGAACGCGAAACTATTCACCGGAGAGAACTTTGACTACGTGGTTACCGTGTGTGACGACGCAGACAAGAATTGTCCAAACTTTATCGGCAAGGTGGGTAAGCGAATGCACATTGGCTTTATCGATCCAGCAAGAGCAACCGGAACCGATGCTGCGAAAATGCTTGTGTTTCGCAAAGTAAGAGATCAGATTCGCGAACAGTTCAGCGCGCTGTACGCGAATGAGTTGAAGAAGAGGTTGGGCTAGACATGGAACGTGTTTTGATACTTTGTACTGGCAATTCAGCCAGGAGCCAGATGGCGGAGGGCTTGCTGCGGGCCAAGGCGGGTGATCGCTTTCAGGTGGACAGTGCGGGCACTCGACCCAGCATCGTGCGGCCAGAGGCGATCCTGGCGCTCGATGAGTTGGGCATCGACATTCGCCAGCATCGCTCAAAGCACGTCGATGAGTTTGCGGGGCAAAGATTTCGTTACGTGATTACCGTTTGCGACAACGCCCGCGAGGCTTGCCCACTTTATCCTTCCGGCACGGAGATGGTGCATTGGAGCTTTGAGGATCCAGCAGCCCTTGAGGGATCAGCGGACGAGCGATTGTCGGAATTCCGCAAAATTCGCGATCAGATTGCAGCGCGGCTCGACGACTGGCTCAAGAAATAAAGCCAGCGTCGAGTTGATCGGTAAAATCTTTATCGATTGGCTTTCGACTGGCGAACCCTTCATCAATGCCATGCCAGTGGCCGATGCTATCTTCGCCCAAATGGAAGCACAAATAGACGGGTCGCCCCTGATACAGGGCGGGAAAATCGATCAGGCCCCGATCAAGATCCTTGATCTCGACACCTTCGTCGGTGATGCGATCAACGCATTGCTTCATGGATTCGTGTGAGCTCTTCGCCATGTCAATATAGGCCGACATTCGATTGCGATTCGGATAGGCTCCACCGGCGAGAACGAGATGCTGCTTGTATGCCTTGAGGTCGTCCTGGGCTTTCGCACGGTCGCTTTTTGCCTGGATCGCATTGCGCAGAAGGCTCACCAAAGTGGGGAGCAAATCGCAGGCCGACTGGTAGGTGAAGTAGCGGCGGCTCATGTCCATAATGCTCTTCCACATTGTAATGCGAAGCGTGCTGTGGTAGCGTTATTGATAATGAATCATCGTTTTCTTTATGCTTTTGTTTTGGCGCCCTTGTGTGCCTATGGCCAATCGGTCAGTGGCGGCACGATCATGGGTAGCGTCAAGGATCCATCCGGAGCGGCGCTCGCGGGCGTCGAAGTCAAGATCGTCAACTATCTCACAAACTTCAAAGCTTCCGCGACCACGGACGATCAGGGCAATTACCGGTTGAACAACCTGCCGTTCAACAACTATCACCTGGAGCTGAAGAAGCAAAGTTTTGCGGCGGTGGCCAGGGATATAGACGTGCGCAATCAGGTACCTCAGGCTCTGGATTTCACATTGAAGATCAGCGACCAGCGAACGGAGTTGGAGGTACATGCCCTGGGCGATGAGGTACTTGAGAATGTGCCCTATGCGCACACGGATGCCGATGCAAATCTGCTGCGGCATCTCCCGTTGCACTCGGCGGGATCGAAGTTGAGCGATGCAATCACTTACGCTTCACCGGGAGTTGTAGCGGATTCGGATGGCTTATTTCATCCGCTGGGCGATCACGCGCAAGTGGGATTCAGTGTGGACGGGCAGCCCATCACAGACCAGCAGTCAAAACGCTTTTCGACGCAGTTGCCTGTGAATGCGATTCAATCCATGGAATTGATCACCGGGGCACCGAATGCGGAGTATGGGGACAAGACGAGTCTGGTGGTAAATACGGTTACCAAATCGGGGCTGGGCAAGGATGGCTTCAGTGGTGAGAGCTGGCTGAGCTATGGCAGTTTTGGAACGGCGGGGAGCGAGAATTCGTTCGCGCTGGGGCGCAAGAAGTGGGGTAATTTTCTAGTCGCGAACGCAGAGCGCAGCGGGCGCTTTCTCGATACACCCGAATTCCGGCCTTACCATGCGATCGGCAACGGCCAGACGATTTTCGACCGCTTCGACTTTCAACCGGATGCAAAAAACAGTATTCATCTGAATATCATGGGAGCCCGGAACTGGTTTCAGATTCCTACGACGCTCGATGCACCGGATGCCGACCAAAGGCAATTGACGAAGACGCTGAACTTTGCGCCGAGCTATCAGCGTGTGATCAATCCAAATGCCTTGTTTAGCGCGAATGCATTTTACCGCCGGGACGACGTGGACTTCTTTGCGTCCCGTGATCCACTGGCAGACAGTCCGGTATCGGCCAGCCAGTCGCGGCAATTGGCGAACAGCGGATTTCGAACGGATCTTGCCTACGTGAAAGGCAGAATCAACTTCAAGACGGGAGTGCAGTTTGTAAGCACCGGCTTACAGGAACGTTTCGCGTTGAGTATCACACACCCGGATGACTTTGATGGTGGCGTGCCCGAGGCTCTGCAGCCTTATGTTATCGGCCGCCCGGGATATCGCCCCTTCCTATTCCAGGAAAAAGGCCGCGTCCACCAACTGGCCTGGTATGCGCAAAATTCCTATACGCTGGGAAACCTTGTCGTGAATCTTGGATTGCGGGTGGATCGCTATGACGGTCTAAT
>JBKJSR010000047.1:0-10764 GCA_046594355.1 Bryobacter sp. | reverse complement strand
CACACTCCGTTCTTCAACGGCTACCGTCCCCAGTTTTACTTCCGCACCACCGACGTGACGGGTGTGGCGAAGTTGCCGGAGGGCACCGAAATGGTGATGCCCGGCGATAACGTGCAGATGGACATCGAACTGATCATGCCGGTGGCAATGGACAAGGGCTTGCGCTTCGCGATTCGCGAAGGCGGTCGTACAGTCGGCGCTGGCACCGTTTCAGAAATCGTATCGTAGGACGCCAGGAAGCTATTGATGAATAAAGAACGAATCCGCATCCGCCTCAAGGCATACGATCACCGTGTACTGGATCAATCGACGTCCGAAATCGTCGATACGGCTCGCCGTACCGGTGCTGTGATCGCTGGCCCCATCCCGCTGCCGACGGTGCGGAACCGCTACACCGTCAACCGCTCCCCGCACGTCGACAAGAAGTCGCGGGAGCAGTTTGAAATCCGCACGCACAAGCGTTTGCTCGATATTCTCGAGCCGACGCAGGACACGGTAGACGCGCTGATGAAGCTCGACCTGCCGGCTGGCGTGGACGTCGAAATTAAAGCGTTCGGCAAGAAGTAAGTGTTTTTAGGAATCCGCAGTTTGACCTTCGTGGTTAGAACCTGGAGAGGTTGGCAATGAGCCCAGGAATTTTAGGTAAAAAAATCGGCATGACGCAGATCTTCCGCGCCGATGGACGGGTGGTCCCTGTCACATTGGTGTAGGCCGGTCCATGCGTGGTTACGCAGCGGAAGACGCCTGCGAGCGACGGCTATGACGCCATTCAGGTTGGCCTGATGGAATACGTCAAGCCGGCCAGGATCAACAAACCCGCGACGGGCCACCTGAAGAAGGCTGGCGCGGACGGGGTCAAGTACAGCCGCGAATTCAAGTTGCGCAGTGGCAACGGCGACTTCAAGGCTGGCGACAAGATCACCGCCGAAGACTTCAAGCCAAACGAGATCGTCGATGTGACTGGTATATCGAAAGGCCGGGGATTCCAGGGCGTTGTCAAACGTCACGGATTCAAGGGTGGTCCTGGCGGCCATGGCTCGATGTTCCATCGCGCTCCCGGTTCGATCGGCGCATCGAGCTTTCCTTCGCGTGTCTTTCCGGGCATGCGCATGGGAGGCCACATGGGCACCGACCAGGTGACCGTGCGCAATCTCGAAATCATTGAAGTCGATACGGAAGAGAACGTGATCATGGTGAAGGGCGCGCTCCCCGGAGCGAATGGCTCTTACGTCATGATCCGTCGCGCAAAGGCGAGGGGCTAACACGATGCCTACCGTAGACGTAATCAATCTAGAGAATCAAAAAGTAGGTTCGCTCGAGCTGGCTGAAACCGTATTCGCCGCCGAAGTGAACGAGCATCTGCTCTACGAGTCGGTCCGCCATTACATGGCCGGCCAGCGTAAGGGTTTGGCTTCGACCAAAACCCGCCACGAAGTGGCTGGTAGCGGAAAGAAGCTGTGGAAGCAGAAGGGAACTGGACGCGCCCGAGTCGGCAGCATCCGTTCGCCTCTGTGGCGCCATGGCGGCACCACCCACGGTCCGCAACCCCGCGACTACAGTTACCGGTTGAACAAGAAGATGATCACGGGTGCCCTGCGCTCGGCTCTGTCGGCAAAACTCCGCGACGGGGAGTTGCGAGTGGTCGATACCTTTGAACTCGCCGATGCCAAAACCAGGAATTTTGCTTCCAAGCTCAGTAACTTGAGTTCCGAAAATTCGGTACTCCTGGTCGAGAACGGTGAAAACCGCAATTTGACCCTGGGTTCACGCAATGTCCCCGGCGTCAAGCTCGTGAATTCGAAGGATGTTACTACTTACGACGTCCTCAAGTACAAGGCTGTTTTGCTGAGTAAATCCGCCGCATCAAAGTTATCGGAGGCGTTAAGCAAATGACCGTATACGACGTAATCACACGCCCGATCGTAACTGAAAAGGGCGTCAACAAAAAAGACGAAGAGCGTACGCTCTGCTTTGAAGTCAAGCCCAATGCCACCAAGACGCAAATCAAGCAGGCAGTCGAGAAAATCTTCAAGGTGAAGGTAGCCGAAGTTCGTACCTGCATCAACGAAGGAAAGCTTCGCCGCCGCGGCAAGTTTGCCGGCTATGGCTCGAACTGGAAAAAAGCCTACGTGAAACTCAAGCAGGACCAGAAGGTCCCTGAATACTCCGAGGTGGTCTAAATGCCGATTAAATCCTATCGCCCGTTTACTCCCACGCGCCGCTTCCGAACGGTAGTTACGCGTGAGGATATTACAAAGCAGACTCCCGAGAAGAGCCTGACCAAAGGCATCGCCAAAACAGGCGGCCGCAATTCGACCGGGCGCACTACCATGCGTTTCCGCGGCGGTGGCAACAAAACCTCCTATCGCGAAATCGACTTCAAACGCGACAAGGCCGGCATTCCGGCTCTGGTCGCTTCCATTGAGTACGATCCGAATCGTTCCGCCCGCATCGCTCTACTCCACTATGTCGATGGCGAGAAGCGCTACATTGTCGCTCCCGTAGGCCTGAAGGTGGGTTCGACCGTATCGAGCGGCCCCGGAGCGGACATCCTGGTCGGAAATGCGCTTCCCCTCAAGAACATCCCCGCCGGTACAATAGTTCATAACATTGAATTGCGTCCGGGCAAAGGTGCCCAGATGGCCCGCAGCGCGGGCGCACAAGCTCAGGTCGTTTCGAAAGAAACTGAATTCTGCCTCCTCAAGCTCCCAAGCGGAGAAGTTCGCAAGGTGCAGATTGAGTGCTACGCCACGGTTGGACAGGTCGGCAATCTCGACCACGAAAATCAGACACTCGGCAAGGCAGGCCGCAGCCGCTGGGTTGGCAAGCGTCCGCATAACCGCGGCGTGACAATGAACCCGGTCGATCACCCGCACGGTGGTGGTGAGGGCCGTACTTCGGGTGGCCGCCATCCAGTTACTCCCTGGGGTCAGCCGACTCGCGGATTCAAGACCCGCAATAACAAGCGCACCGATAGTGCGATTATCAAGCGGAAGCAGAAGAGCTAGAGACAGGTAAGAAGATACTATGGGCCGTTCACTAAAAAAAGGACCGTTTGCCGACGGTCACCTGATCGTAAAACTCGAGGCTATGAACGCTCGGGACGAGAAGAAGGTTTTGAAGACCTGGTCTCGCCGCTCGACGATCATGCCTATGTTCATCGGCCATACTCTTGCGGTACATAATGGCAAGAAGTTCATTCCGGTTTACGTGACCGAAAACATGGTTGGCCATAAACTGGGCGAATTTTCGCCGACACGGACCTTCAAGGGTCACGTAGCGAAATCGAAGTCCAGCGAAAAGGGCAAATAGGACTGAATCATGATAGCGAAAGCAGAAGCCCGATACGTAAGAACCAGCCCGCAGAAATGCCGCCTGGTAATCGACTTGATCCGTGGCATGAAGGCCGGAGAAGCGATCAACGTTTTGAAGATGACGAACAAGCGCATGGCTCCGGTGGTCGAGAAGCTGTTGCGTAGTGCAATCGCCAACGCCGAAAACAAGAACAACGACATCGACGTCGACAATCTGACGGTAAGCGAAGCGTATGTGAACGAAGGCCCTCGCATGAAGCGCATTCGTCCGGCTCCGATGGGCCGGGCGTACCGCTATCAGAAGAGGATTGCGCACATTGTGGTGAAGGTTTCCGACGACCAGGCAAACACGCCTGGCACGGAAGCGAAAGCTGGAGCATAAGGAACATCACATGGGTCAGAAAGTACATCCTTTTGGATTCCGTCTCGGGGTCACTAAAACCTGGAAGAGCCGCTGGTTCGCTAAGCAGGACTATGCCAAGCTTCTGTTTGAAGATCTTGAGCTGAAAGATTCCCTGCGCAGCCGGCTGAAGAGCGCCGGAGTGAGTTCGATTGAAGTAGACCGTCCGGGCAACAAGCTCCGCATCACGATTCGCACCTCGCGCCCCGGTATCATTATCGGCCGCAAGGGCGCTGAAATCGAAAAGCTGAAGCTCGATCTTGCGAAAAAGACGAAGCGTGAAGTATTCATCGACATTCAGGAAGTACACAAGCCCGAGCTCGATGCGCAGCTTGTATCCGAGTCGATCGCCTTGCAGCTTGAAAAGCGCGTGGCGTTCCGCCGGGCGATGCGCAAAGCCGTCGATAGCGCTCAGCGTTTCGGTTGCAAGGGCATCAAGGTTCGCGTCAGCGGCCGCTTAAACGGAGCTGAAATCGCGCGCACCGAATGGTATCTGCACGGCCAATTGCCGCTGCATACCTTACGCGCCGATATCGATTATGGATTTGCCGAAGCACACACGACTTATGGTGTGATCGGCGTCAAGTGCTGGATTTATAAAGGCGACATTGGCGAAGGCCAGCGCCGCGTCATGTTGCGGAACGATAACGAACCGCAGCCCCGTCCGAAGCGCGATACTCGCGACCGCCGTCCGGCGGGAGATCGTCCAAGGCAGGATCGCGGCGGATTTGAACCGCGTCCCGACGGACGTGGTGCCGATGGCCGCGCACGCACTGAAGCTTCAGTACCGCCGGTAGCAGATTCCGGAGTGATTGTAACCCCGCCCGAGGTTCCATCCGCAATCAAGAGCGGCGGGCCGATTCTGCCGCCGATGGCTCCTCCTTCGCCCAGCTGGAAGCAGGAAATGAACGCGCAGCCGGAAGCAACCCCAGTGGTGGAAACGGCAGTCGATCTTGTGGCTGAACCGGTGGCCGCACCAGTGCCAGATCCTGTCGCTGAAGCTACAAATGAAGGCATGCCGGAAGCTGTAGCAGAAACTGCACCCGAGGCTGAAAAGCCTACGGAAAAGCCGGCTGAATAGCCGGGCCTTCTGGATAACCGCGAAAGATTTTTGAGAAGAGGATAACGACCTATGTTGATGCCAAAGAAAGTCAAATACCGCAAACAGCAGCGCGGCCGCATGCGCGGAATGGCTTATCGGGGCTCGAGTGTCGACTTCGGCGAATTCGGTCTGAAGGCGATGGCTTGTGGCTACATCACCAACCGCCAACTTGAGGCGGCTCGTATCGCGATGACCCGGCACATTAAACGTGGCGGCAAAGTTTGGATCCGGATTTTTCCGGACAAGCCCGTAACGAAGAAACCGGCTGAAGTCCGAATGGGCTCCGGCAAGGGTGCTCCGGATGGCTGGGTATGCGTAATACGCCCCGGCAAGATTTTGTTTGAGATGGAAGGCGTGCCGCTCGAAACGGCGCAGGAAGCGTTCCGGCTGGCGGCAATGAAATTGCCGATCAAGACCAAACTCGTCCTGCGGTCGGCGATTTAGGCGTCATTGAGGACAACCAAGATGAAAGCAGAACAGATTCGCGGCCTTGATGCGGCCGAACTAAAAAAGCAGTTGGCCACGGGCGACGAAAACATGTTTCGCTTGCGCTTTCAAATGTCGATGGGCCAAATGGAAGGCATTAAGAAATTGCGGGAGCTCAAGAAGGACCGGGCACGGATTTTGACCGTGATACGGCAAACCGAGTTGGCCGCCCAGAAGGAAGGCAAGTAGCCATGGCGGATCAAGAAGTCGTAAAAGCGCCCAATAAGCAGGAAAAGGTCGGCGAAGTCGTATCGACCAAGATGGCCAAGACGATCGTGGTGGAAGTGACCCGCAAAGTACAGCATCCGCTGTATAAGCGAATTCTGACCCGCCGCAGCAAGTTTTACGCGCATGACGAAGAGCAGAAGTCAAAGGTCGGCGATCAGGTTCGCATCATCGAGAGCCGCCCCTTGAGCAAGCTGAAGCGCTGGCTGTTGAAGGATATTTTGCGCACGGCAGTCCGCATTCAAATCCAGGACGAGCCCTCAGCCGACAGGCTGGCTCGCGCCGCAGCCGCCAAGAAGAAAAGATAAGCATTCAACCGAATTAGAGAGTTTACGGAGAACACGCAATGATTGGAATGAGAACAATGCTGGAAGTGGCAGACAACAGTGGCGCCCGCAAGCTCCAGTGCATCCTGCCGCGCGGCGGCGACAAGGGCCGTATGGCTGGCTTGGGCGACATCATTACCGCTGCCGTCAAGGAAGCGGCTCCGGACTCATCGGTGAAAAAAGGCAAGGTCGTGCGGGCGGTAATCGTTCGCATGCGCAATCCAGCCCGCCGCAAAGATGGTACTTATATCCGCTTTGATTCAAATGCCGCCGTACTGATCAACGAGTTGGGCGAGCCGGTCGGCACTCGTGTATTCGGCCCGGTGGCTCGTGAGCTGCGCGATAAAAAATATATGAAGATCGTTTCGCTTGCTCCGGAGGTTGTGTAGTTATATGGCTTCTTTGAGCAAGATGAATGGCGGCGAAAAGGCCGGAATCCCGAAACGGATTCGTATCAAAAAAGACGACATGGTCAAGGTCCTCGCGGGCAAGGACAAAGGCAAGACGGGCAAAGTGCTCGAAGTGAACCGGATCGTCGGCCGCGTGCTGGTTGAAGGTATCAGCATGGTCAAGCGGGCGATGAAGGCGAATCCGGCCAAGGGCATCAAGGGCGGTTTCCAGGAGAAAGAATCGAGCATTCACGTTTCGAACGTGATGATTCTGACGGCTGGCGGCATCCCGACCCGCATCGGAACCAAGGTGGAGACGGTGGGTGGTAAAACCCGCCGCACGCGCATTGCGCGGAAAACAGGCGAGGTGCTGGATTCCAAGTAACGGCCAGGCAATTCGCATTCCAGCGAATGCCGGCGACGTTCTCCAGGTCCCTCCCAACACGAATGAGGTAGAGAAGCAATGAATGCGCGACTAAAAGACATTTATAACGAGAAGGTTCTGCCTTTACTCCAAAAGGAGTTTGGGTATAGCAATCCAATGGCGATTCCGAAGGTGAACAAGATTTCGATCAACCTCGGCTTGGGCGAAGCTACCGGCAACGCGAAGCTGATGGACGCGGCGATTCAGGAATTGACCGCGATCAGCGGTCAGAAGCCCGTAATCACCAAGGCCCGGAAATCCATCGCCGCTTTCAAATTGCGCGAAGGCATGGCGATCGGTTGCATGGTGACATTGCGCGGCAACGCGATGTACGAATTTCTCGACCGTCTGACAAATATCGCACTGCCGCGAGTGCGCGACTTCCGCGGGATCAACCCGAAGTCGTTTGACGGGCGTGGCAATTACACGCTCGGCATCAAGGACCAATTGATTTTCCCGGAGATCGACTATAACAAGGTCGATAAGGCCCGAGGAATGAATATCAGTATCACGACCACGGCGAAGAACGACGCGGAAGCGCTGGCTTTGCTTAAGTATATGGGAATGCCGTTCCGCGCGTAGCGGAACGAGTAGAGGAAGAACCAGAGAGACACGATGGCAACTACCGCAAAAATCGCCAAGGATAATAAGAAGCCCAAGTTTGAGTGCCAGCACCGCAATCGTTGCGGCCGCTGTGGCCGGCCACGCGCCTACATGCGCAAGTTCAACCTCTGCAGAATCTGCTTCCGCCAGTTGGCCCTGGCTGGTGAAGTCCCCGGTGTGACCAAGGCGAGCTGGTAACGCGAAAGCTCGAAGGAAGAGAGAAGAACCAGCATGACTACTGATCCCATCGCCGATATGTTGACCCGAGTTCGAAATGCGCTTAAGTCGCGGCACTCGAAAGTTGATGTTCCGTCTTCAAAATTGAAGCTTGAAATGGCCCGCATTCTGAAGGAAGAGGGATATATCCTCAACTTCAAACTGGCCGAAGAAGGCGTCAAGAAGACGATTAAAATTTATCTGAAGTACACGCCGAACAACGACAGCGTGATCTCGAATCTGAAGCGCATTTCACGCCCCGGATGCAGGATCTATGTCGGGAGCACGGAAGTGCCCAAGGTTTTGGGTGGCTTGGGGATTAACATCCTCACTACGCCGAAGGGCGTGATGACCGGTCACTCGGCCCGCAAGGCCAACGTGGGTGGCGAACTGCTTTGCCAGATCTACTAATTACTAGATCTTGAGAGCAAACAAGAGAGATTGAAAGAGAAGAATTTATGTCACGTGTAGGTAAAAAGCCCATTGCTCTTCCCTCTGGAGTCAAAATCCAGATCGGAAACGAGCTGCAGGTAGAAGGTCCCAAGGGTAAACTTGTGGTCCCGATTCCGCAGGGCGTTACGGTTGAGAACAAGAACGGCACTGTGGAGATCACGCGTTCGCATGACAAATATGCGGGCTTGCATGGTTTGACGCGGGCACTGGCCGCGAATGCAATCACCGGCGTTTCTACGGGATGGGTAAGAGAACTCGACATCGTCGGCATCGGTTACCGCTGCGACGTGAAGAATGGCATCGCAACGTTTACACTAGGATACAGCCACTTCATCGAATTTCTACTGCCGCCCGGCGTAGAGATGACTGTCGACAAGCAGACGCACATCGTGCTGAAAAGCCACGACCGTCAGTTGGTTGGCCAAGTAGCGGCAAATATGCGTTTCTTGCGTCCTCCGGATCCGTACAAAAACAAGGGCGTCCGCTACACGGGCGAGATATTGAAGAAGAAGGTCGGCAAGAGTGGTGCCGGTGGCAAGGGCAAATAAGCTCTTAGGAACAGCGAGGAATAAACGATGAAATCCATGGTAGATCGCGATGCAGTTCGCCGCCGAATTCATATCCGCATCCGGAAGCGCGTCAAAGGTTCGGCGGATCGTCCGCGCCTGGCAGTATTCCGCAGCTTGAATCACATTTATGCGCAGGTTATCGACGACCGCACGGGACGAACCCTGGCGGCGGCTTCGAGCGCCGAAAAAGCCAGCACGGAAAAGTCTGGCGGCAATGTTGCCGCTGCTAAAGCAGTTGGGTTGAAAGTGGCCGAGCGCGCCAAGCAAGCCGGGATTGCAAAGGTTGTGTTCGACCGCGGCGGGTTTTTGTATCATGGCCGGGTGAAAGCTTTGGCTGACGCCGCTCGCGAGGGCGGACTCGAGTTCTAGTTGAAGGAAATCCGGTAAGGACAAACGCATGGCAATAAAAGGCATTAAGCGAGTAGAAGCGAGCGGCTTGAACCTCAAGGAACAAGTAGTCTCGATCAATCGCGTCACGAAAGTAGTCAAAGGCGGCAAGAACTTGAGTTTCGCAGCGCTAGTTGTAGTGGGCGACGCCGAGAAGCGTGTAGTCGGCTACGGCACGGGCAAGGCGAAGGAAGTTCCGGCGGCAATCAAAAAGGGCATCGAGGCGGCGAAGAAGAATCTTCGTCAGATCAACACTCTGCCTAACACGATTCTGCACAAGGTAGAAGGCCGTTTTGGTGCTGGACTCGTCATGTTGAAGCCCGCTCCCGACGGTACCGGTGTCATCGCCGGCGGCCCGGTGCGTGCGGTGATCGAGAGTGTTGGAATTCCGAACATTCTCACCAAGAATCTGGGATCGCGTAATCCCCACAACGCCGTCAAGGCAACCGTAAATGCTCTCGAGCAGTTGCGCGACAAGCAGGCCGTGGCCGATATGCGCGGCATCAGTCTGGAGAAAGTTTAGACTGGCCTAACGGCGAGTAGAACGAGGTATCCATATGGCCGAGAAGATGATCAAGATCAAATTGATTCGCAGCGTGATTTGCTGCCCTGAAGCTCAGAAAAAAATTGTACGCAGCCTGCAATTGCGAAAAATGAACCGCGTGGTGGAGCGTCCCGATACGCCTGCTTTTCGCGGCATGGTGTTGAAGGTGCCACATTTGCTGGCAATCGTGAAGGAATAGGTGAAGAGCGATGAATTTAAGTAACCTCCACCCGCCAGCCGGGCAAAAGCAGAAGAAGCAGCGCATCGGCCAAGGTATGGGCACGCGGCGCGGCAAGTTTTCCGGTCGTGGCGCCAAGGGTGCCAAGTCGATCAGTGGTTATTCGAAAATGCGCGGCTTTGAAGGCGGCCAGATGCCGTTGCATCGCCGTATGCCGAAGCGCGGTTTTACGAACCCCTTCCGTGAAGAATATGTAGTGCTCAATCTGAGCCGGCTCGACAAGCTCGAAGGTTCGGAGTTTACACCGGAAATCCTGCAGGCGGCGGGTGTACTGAAGAAGCTCGAGAAGGGTCTCAAGATCCTCGGCACGGGCGAGATCACGCGCAAGATTACGATCCGCGCACACCAGTTTAGCGAAGCCGCGAAGGTGAAGATTGAAGCCGCCGGTGGAACTGTGGAAGTAATTCCGCCTTTCATTCCGGCACCGATCAAAAACCCCAAACGCGACGCAGCCCTTGAGCGCAAAGCCGCCAAGAAGAAGTAAGCAGTGCTTTTCAGAGCTAGTTCCTACAAGGATCGACCCTAAATCCAATGAAGTTCTTCGAAGCCTTCGCCAACGTGTTCCGGATCCCCGATCTTCGCAATCGGATCCTGTTCACGCTCGCCATGTTGGCCGTCTACCGTCTTGGTGGTCACATTCCCACACCGGGAATCGACGCCAATCGCCTGGAAGAGTTTTTCAAGCAAAACTCTGGCGGCATCTTTGGCTTCCTCGATTTATTTAGCGGCGGAATGTTCCGCCGCCTCACTATTTTTGCGTTGGGCATCATGCCCTACATCACCTCGTCGATTATTCTTCAATTGCTGACCGTAGTGGTTCCGACCCTCGAGAAGCTGTCGAAGGAAGGCGAGATGGGGCGGCGCAAGATCACGCAATGGACCCGTTATCTGACGGTGATCCTGGCACTGTTTCAGTCGGCTGGCATCGCAACGGCGCTGCAGAATGCGGGAACGGGTAGCGGTGGTTTTGTGTTGAACCCTGGTATCGGCTTTATCCTGATGACTATGATCAGCCTGACAACCGGCACAGCCTTTATCATGTGGCTGGGCGAGCAGATTACGGAACGCGGTATCGGGAATGGCATGTC
>JBKJSR010000479.1:0-10560 GCA_046594355.1 Bryobacter sp. | reverse complement strand
GTTTGTGGGCGGTGATCTCCGACGCCGAACGCTCCCTCTTACGGTCGCGTCTCAGTAAGCATCCCAGTTCATGTCGCGCACCCGGGGCGCATTGCCTCCGACTGTCCGTGCAGTCTTGCTCGCTACCCGACAAGCCGCCGCAGCCGAGCTTGTCTTTCGCGAAGAATTTACTAACAACCGGCAAAAGGGATGCCGCCGCAATGGTCGAAGCCCGTTACAAAGCTGCCTGGCGCAAAGCGGATCAACCCCTCACCCTCGATCAGCTTTTCTGAGAGACAGGCCGGGATAACATCGCAAATCCGATCAGTCCGAAAATGAGCTGGCAAACATAATTCACCGCCTGATACAGCAGGATCCAGGCCAAGGCCGCAGCGCTCGGAATTCCAAACGGCTTCATTACATTGACCGCTACAAACTGGAACACTCCCACGTAGCCGGGCGTCGACGGAACAGCGCTCGACAAACCCAAAGCCGCCAGCACCACCATCGAAGTCTGAAATTGCATATCGAGCCCAATGGATCTTGCCACGAGCACGCCGGTGTAGGAATCAATCGGCCAGATGATCAAAGTCAGGAGCAGGAACAAAGAAGATCTCCACCAACTGTGCAACGCACGCAGTCCATCGAGAAAGCGCGAGGCAACGCCCGCTATCTTCGGAATGCGAATCAGAATTTTCTCGACTTGCGTTTTCGCGTGTGGCAGCAAAAAAAGCGTCAGAATTCCAATTCCACTCAACACGCTAAAGGTCTTGCTCGCACTGTGCAGCCAATCGGGCAAACCCGGAATCGTCAGTAGTGCCGCGCTCGTGAATAACACCAGCACGCCTGCATCCATCACTCGCTCAATCACCGCCGTAGCCAGCAGATAGCTGCGCGAGATGTCGTGACGACGCTTCAGTGCCTCAACACGTATAAACTCGCCCATTCTGGCTGGCAATAGATTGTTGCCCAGATACCCCAATGCGTTCGCCCAAAAGACTGTTCCCAATGGCAGGTTAGCCCCGGCGTTCAAAAGCACCTGCCACCGCAGGCTCCTCAGCCACAACGCAACAACCGACAGTAGCAACCCAATTCCCAGCGGCCCCAGCTTCGCACTCCGTAAAGTGCCGCCCAATTCCGCCATGTCGATTCCGCGAAATGAAAAATACAAAAGAACTGCGGCGAGCACAACCGCAACCGCAAGCATGATGCGCGCTTTCCTGTCGAGATGAATCTGAACTCCGAATGGCACTTTATCTATCATGCTTCATGTCCATCCCCAATGGGCAAACGCAATAGACTAGGAAGACGAATGCCCAAAATCCCTCTCTGGTTAGGCCGGCGATATCAATGGATTTTGCCGATTCTCGTAATCGCAGTCCTCTCTCCGTCGTATTGGGTGGCACTCCACACTCCCGCCGCCGGCATCTATCACGACGACAGCATCTACCTCATCACGGCAAGGACCATGGCCGAAGGCCGTGGTTACTGGATTGAGAGCATTCCCACTCCCATCGCCCAAACCAAGTACCCGGTTCTCTTCCCTGCACTGCTCGCAATCGTGTGGAAACTTGCCCCCGCATTTCCGGCTAACCTGATCTATTTCAAGCTGGTGCCGCTGCTGGCTGCACTCCTCTGGTTCTGGCTCAGCTATCTGCTGATTAAACAGGAATCGGGCAACACTCTGTTTGCGATCTCCGCCGTCGCGCTAGTCGCCTCAAGTCCCCAGGTCATTTTCATCGGCACAATGGTCTTGAGCGAAACCCTGTTTGCCGCACTTGCCACTGCTTCCCTACTGCTGCTGATCCGGCACAGTAGAAGCAATTCCATCGGCCTTCTCGTCGGCGCTGCGATCCTTGCCGCCGCTACGTATCATACTCGTACCATCGGCTTCTGCTTGATACTCGGCGGAGTTGTGGCCCTCGCCTGGCAGCGGAAATTCCGCCAGGCACTACTGTTTGGCACAATCTGCGCCGCCCTCGCCGCCCCCTGGATCGCTTGGCAATATCTGCACCGCGGCTCCCCCGATCCCTACCTTTCGCAAGAAAACTATTACAGCGCCTACAACATCGTCTTCAATTTCAAGTGGGACGAAAAGCTCAGCATCGCCCTCCTCAACCTGATCGCGCTGCCATTCAGCGCTACCGCTCTGCTGGATCACAAGTGGGGAGGAATTATTGGCCTGATCTGTGTTCCTTTTTTCTTCCGCGCATTGCTTCGTCCCGGCCTGCCGATCTTTGTACGCTGCTTCCTGCTATTTTCGGGTGCGGTGATTCTGCTCTGGGTCTGGCCGCCGCTCCGCTTTGTAGTGCCCCTGTTCCCGCTGATCCTCTGGGCGGTCTGGAGCGGCTTCCCCTCGGCTGCCCGCACGCTATTGCTGACAAGCGTCTGGCTTTTGTTCCTCAACGCAGCCTGGTCCTCGTACGGCTTCTCGAAGCGGGCCCTCATTAGCGGCTTGTGGTGCCCGGTACCCACGGGTCCGCAAGAGTGGCACGAATTCACCCGGCAACTGGACTGGATCCGCTCGAATACCCCGCCAGATGCGGTCATCCAAGGCAATGTCGATCCAACTGTGTATCTCTATACCAATCGCCATGCCATCCGCGGCTCACACGCCAACGCCAGCCTCGCCTATTATCTCGATGAGCCGCAGCCACTGGGTACGGCTGCTCAATTCCGGGCCAACCTCATCCGCAATCGCGTCGGCTACGTGCTCGAATCTCCCTGGTCGTGGTTTCTGGAAACTCGCATGTTTACTCGCCTGATTGAAGGGAATCTCCGCCTCCACCCGGAATCGCTGCGAGTCGAATACCGTAGCCCCAGCGAAAAATATTTGATCTACCGTTTCATGGCCCCGGAATGACCATCTACCAACTCCGGACTCTCTGACAAATACAACACCCTGCCCGCGCTTGATTCGAGTGTAGTCAATTGCCACCCCAACGATTTCAAATGGGGAACAAGCCAGTCCATCGGGTGCGTTTGATATCCATAAATCAGAAAACGCTTGTGGCTCCGCAGATAGGTCTGGGCATCTTCGAGAGCCGCGCGTATTGGGAACCACCGCCGCAACTGCGGGAAACTCTTGTCGAATACATCCGTTCCCGTCAATTCCCTGGCAAGGCCGGCATCGGCGAGAAAGTGCATTCGCCCGATCAGCCGTGGCGAAGCATAGTGATCCATTTCAAGAAATAACAAGCCACTACTCACGACGAGAGGGAGGTCGGGAACCGCGTTTTCCAGTTGCATAACCTTCCGGAACTGCATCGCGTCCGCCTCTATTGATTTGGGCCAACTTGAAAACTCCATCACTGCGCTGAGTGCGAAGACAGCCGCAGCAACAGTTCCTGCGTGACGCCTGCGTAGTGCAATTCGCTCGAACAATAACGGGAGAAGTATCGCAAGGCCGCAGATAGCTGCAAGTCCATAGCGCCGCATGTAGATGTGTGTGACCGTGGCCGCCAACAAAACCGCCAGAAATGGGACCAGCAAAAAACCGGCGGCCAGACTCAGTTCAGCCTTGGTATAGCCTGTAGACTCGAACGGCACCGCTTTCCACTTCACGATCAGCAGCGCCCCAAGGGCAACGGCCACCAGAAAGATCGGCAAGCGTAACGTGTACGTCAGAAAGTTATAAAAAAGCGGAATCGACAGGAACGTGGGCCGGAACACTTCATTGTCTACGGCAAACGGGCTGACCGCAGCCATCAGCGGAAGATAGGAGAGCACCAGACAAATCGGGAGACTGATGGCCAGGCACGCTCCCCAGTCGATTTGCTTCCGATCCCAGCTCCGCGTCAGTTCGGCCAAACCAAAAGGCAAGAGAATCAAAACCGCATAACAGTGCGTCAAAAGTGCCGCACTGAGACAGATTCCCAAGCCTGCGAGTGAAAGCGTTCTGCTTCTTCCATCTTCGAGATTTTGCCAGCAAACCATCGCCAGCCCAACGAATCCCAACACCAAGCCATAAGCTCGCGCCTCGGTGGCATAGAACATCGGCCCCGCTAGCATCGGCGTCAACATGGCAACCAGTCCCATGCCGGCTCCCATTCGCCGCCGCACGAACATTTGGAGGCTTAGACAAAGCACCAGATAGCCCACGATTGCAGGCATTCTCAAGCTCAGTTCACTCGGGCCCAACAAAGCTGTGCTGAATCGCGTGATGCCATAGAAAAGCGGCGGATTCAAGTCGGCCCCATCTTTTAGCGCCGTCCAGATCGTGGGCATGTCGCTCAGTTGCGAAACATAAAGCGTGAATAACTCGTCGTACCAAAATGGCCGCATCCCCTTGAACCACACCGGTACAAGGTAAACAGCACACACGGCAAGCACCCAGATCCAGGATTCGACGATGCCTCTTTCCCGTCCTGCGCTATCTTTCTTCATGGTGCATACTTTAGCTCGCCTGATCGCTCAAGTAATGATCGTCACTTGCCGAACTTTTTAGTAGGGTGGTGGATCAAGGCCACCAACCGCAGACTAAATCAATCGCCCCGATTCATGCTCACCAAAATCGCACACCAAATCGCCGCACTTCCTTTTGTCTATGACTTTATTCAGAAGGCGGCTGGCTGCGGCCAGATTTTCAACCTGTTGCAGCCGCACCTGGCGGCGACTTCTGACTCAACCCTGCTCGACCTCGGAGCCGGTACCGGAAATTTCCGGTCTCTTGCGCCTGCGTCGGCAAAATACATCTGGTTTGACAGCGATCCTGTAAAGCTCGCTGGCTACCGCGCAAAATTCCACGCTGGCTCTTCCGTACTAGGTAATGGCGGCCAGCTCTGTTTTCGCGAACAAAGTATCGATTTTGCTCTCTTCGCCGCAGTCTCCCATCATCTTAACGACGAAGAATTCGATTCCACTCTCGCGGCACTGGCCAAAATACTGCGGCATCGGCTGATCTTCTTCGACGCCTTTAAAAGTCCGGACCGCCTCGTCAGCAATCTGCTCTGGCGCTTCGATCGTGGATGCTACCCGCGGTCTCGCGATTCCTTAATTGCCTTTGTCTCCCGCCACTTTGATATTGAAAGCGTCGAAGAGCTCAGCGTCTACCATCGCTATGTGCTTATCGTTGCAAACTCATCCGCCCGCAAATGAGCGGATTGCTTCAATCACTTCTGCCTGATCTTCCTCTGTCAAATCGTTGTAAAAGGGCAGACGCACCAATCGTTCGCTTGCCGTTACGGCTTCCCGGCAATCATCGAGGCCGCTTCCCACCCGCAATCCCATCTCTGAATTGTGCAGTGGCACATAGTGAAACACGCTCAAAATTTCCCGCGACTTCAGATGGGCAATCAATGCATCCCGCATCGTGAGCGTGGGCAGCAAAAGATAGAACATGTGGTAAGACTGCTCGCAATGCGCGGGGACCACGGGACATCTTGCATCCCGCGCAGCGGCCCATCCACTCAGGTGCGCAACATAGGTCTTCCAGATTCGTTTTCTCGCATTGTTAATTTCTTCATATCGCTCGAGCTGCGCATACAGAAATGCTGCCAGCAAATCGGAAGGCAACATGCTCGAACCGATATCGACCCAGCTATACTTATCCACTTCTCCCCGGTAAAAGCGGCTGCGGTTCGTCCCTTTTTCCCGGATGATTTCCGCACGGGCAACCAGCGAAGGATCGTTGATCAGCAGCGCTCCGCCTTCCCCGCAGATTATGTTCTTGGTTTCATGAAAACTTTGGGTCGCCAGACACCCCAGTGTGCCAAGATAACGCCCCTTGTAGCGGGCAAACAGCCCATGGGCATTGTCTTCGACAACTGCCACTCCGCGCGTCTTCGCAATCTCGCAAATCGCGTCCATCTCGCAGCCTACCCCCGCATAATGCACCGGGACGATTGCCTTGGTCCGCTCGCCGATCAATCCCTCCAGACGCTTCTCATCGAGATTCAAAGTGTCGGGACGGATGTCTGAAAATACAATCTTCGCCCCCCTTAAGGCGAATGCGTTGGCCGTAGATACAAAAGTGAATGAAGGCACAATCACTTCGTCGCCCGGCTGGATATCCAAAAGCAGAGCCGCCATCTCGAGCGCATGCGTGCATGAAGTCGTCAGCAACACCCTTGCCACCCCAAGTTTCTGCTCCAGGTGATTGTGACACTTCGCCGTATAGGCACCATCCCCTGCGCTGTGCCCGCGCGTGATCGCATCGGCGATGTATAGCAATTCCTTACCGGCCAGGCCGGGTTGATTGAATGGAATCCGATACTTTTGCATCAATCCTTAGCCCCTTCATTCAGCCATCCATGAAACCAGACTTCAGATTTCTCTAGCTGAAACCCGCATCGTTCATAAAGTGCGCACGCCTTTTGGTTCGCTCCCTGGGTCACAACCGAAACGCTCTCTATCCCCTGCCCGGCAAAATAATGTAGCGAGCGCCGCAAAAGCTTCCACCCGATTCCCTTTCCTCTACACTCTTCCGCTACTGCTATCAAGCCAATGCTCCCTTGCCCTCCCTCTCCAATATGACAGGAGCAATATCCCGCCGGCCCCCCTTGATCGATTGCAACCCAAACTCGCTCAGCCCAGCCGCCGCAACTGCGGCGAATCCAGACGCGATACATCTCGTCGCAAAGTTCGCGCTCAAAATGGCGATCGCGGTAAAAGCGCGAGTCTCCATGGCTATGTGCTGCAATTCCCTGAAGCTCCGGCAGATCTTCCAGTGCAAACTCTCGAATCTCATCCGCGCCAGCCGGCTCCAAACCGCGCGTGCTGCGCCGAAAGCCAAGCCGCTCGTCCATCTGCTCAAAACCATTTCGCGTTGCAAGCTCCAGCGTCAACTCACTCGCCGGATCGGCCAACAGATAGAGACACTCCATTTTCTGCTCCTGGTTCCAAGCCAGGACGGCATCCATCCGTGCCGCATCGAGATGCGTGCCCTTCACCCGCCCGATTTTCCGTCCAAAATGCCGCGAATCCCACTCCAACTTTTCGCACGGATGATTGTCAATTGGCATCGCCGTCCGTTCTCGTTCCGATTGCATAGCTTGGGCGATCCATAGTCCTCAAGTGAACGCGCGCCAGGTACTCGCCGATGATCCCAAGCGCAAATAGCTGCGCGCCGGAGAAAATCGTCAATAGCGAGGCCAGAAATGGAAATCCCTGCACCGTGCTGCCATAAAGCAAATAACGGCTCAATACGAAGACCAGCACCGCAATCCCAAACAGCGTGAACAATAGTCCGATCGCCGTCGCGCATTGAAGCGGAACAATGCTGAAGCCTGTTACGAGATTCATCGCGTGCATGAACAGCTTGAATACAGTGTAGTTGCTGGCACCAACCCGACGTTCTTCGTGTTTCACCCTCACCGCGCTAAACCTGCGCGTACCCCAGGTCAGCAGTACGTCGATTGAGACAAATGAAGCCTTGTAATCCACAAAAGCCTCTCTCAGCTTGGTCCGGAAGGCGCGAAATGCGCTGATACTCTCCGCAGTCTCCGCGCCCATGGATCGCTGCAACACCAGTTTGGTAAGGCGCGAAGCCGCACCCCTTAGAAACCCATGTTTATCTTTGTTAGGCGTCCCATATACGACGTCAAAGCCCTCTTCCATTCGCGCCAGCAATCCGGGAATCTCTTCCGGGGGATTCTGCAAATCATCGTCCATCGTCACAACGACAGCATGCCGGGCTTGTCTGATACCGCACAACAACGCATTGTGCTGCCCATAATTCCGCAACATCCTCAAACCGAGAACCTTCGTCGAATTTGCCGCCAGACTCCGGATCACTTCCCAGCTCCGGTCGACACTCCCGTCGTCGACCATAATCACTTCGAATTCCAGCCCTTCACCCTCAAGCACAGACTGGATGCGGGCGAATAAGGGTTCGAGCGATTGCTCGCTGTTGTATACCGGAATCACGACCGACACGCCTTTAACCATGCCCCTTGACCCTTTCTTCTTTAACCCTACTTAGAACTATCGTCATTGTCGCTTGCACACTTTACCCGAAGAAAAGCGCCATAGTCCAATTCAATTTTCTGCCAAATTCGTCCGCTATCCCCTAAAGTGAATTCCTTCCTCCTCCGATCATCCTCCTGAACGAAACATTCCTGCGGGTTTTTCGAGAGCCGTTGACACCCAAGTGAATTCGGCTCTCGATTTTTTCTCTCCCCGAGGCGTTTAAAAAATGAAAACAACGATCGTTATCACCACGATCCAAATTCCGGATGCACTGCGCCAGATCGCTGACAGTGCCAGGCATTACGCTCACAAAGACCTCGACTTCATTGTCATTGGCGACCGCAAAACGCCCTCATTCGTCGCGGATTTCTGCGCCCAGATTCGCGGCAACTTTTATCCCGACGAATATCTCGATATGGACACCCAGTCCAGATTCCTCGCTCCAAAGTCGCAGGCTCTGCTCAAACACTTTTGCTTCGATTCGAGACAACACCGCAATGTCGGCATTTTTCGTGCCTGGCAAAACGGTGCCTATATCGTCCTGAGCATCGATCCGCATATCGAGATCGGACGGGAAGATTTCCGCTCCCCACACCTTCAAACAGGCAAAACGCTCCCGCTGGTCACACGCTCCTCGCCAACCGGATGGCACAACATCGCCGAGGATCTGGTCGAAGCCCAGAGTCAACCATTCTTCCTTCGGGGTTTCCCCCAGTAGCAGCGCGAGAATCTCGCGCCGGCCTTCCGCGCCACAGAATCGGTAAACGTGGCAGCTCACTCGGGTTTACTCCTGGGCGCTTCCGATCTTGATGCCGCGACGCGCATTGATCACTGCATATCCGCGATGTCGCGCCTGTTCAGTGCCAGCTTTGCCCTCGCCCGTGGCACCTGGTCTTCGGTTTCCGCGCACAAGGTTTCCTTCAAGAGAGATTTGATCCCGGCCTGCTTTTTCAGCCCCTATGTAGGCCGCTATGACGATATCTGGGCCAGCTATTTGATTACCTGGATCGCCCACCATATCGGCGATGTCATCGCCTTCGGCGACCCTTGTGTTTACAAACCCGCCGAGTCCCGCGATCTCGGCCGCGACTTCGATAGCGAGCGCATCGGCTTCCGCCAGACAGACCTCTTCTGCGCCGCTCTGCGCGCTATCCCTCTCACCGGCACAACTTATCACGAATGCTTCGGTCAAATCGCGGCCGCACTTCCTGGTGCCTGGCCAGAAACTCCCCGCGCCAGTAGTGTCGAGATCGAAGGCCGCAAACAATTCCTCGCTGGTCTCTTCATCTGGCACTAGCTTTTCGATTCCATCCTCGCCTCTGGAACCTCCAACATATTCAATAGTATTGCCGCCGAATCGCCCACACCCACTCCAGTTCTGCCTGCACTTGAGACAAAACTAAGGCAAAACATCTAAGCAACGCTAAGGCAATTGGCTGAGCCTCTTACACCTCGAAACGCATAAAGGTCTCCGCCGATTCCGTCGATCACAACGAAAGAAGCGAATTTCATGACAGCCTACACTCGATTACTGGGAACCCTTGGAATCTGCCTTTTGAGCGGCCTGGAGGGTATTGCCCTCGCTCAAAGCGGATCATTTATACAAGTCAGGGTTGGCATGGCCAGCCCCGGCGCGACATTCTTCGTCGATAAAATTCCTTACACCTCCTCACAACTTTTCCGTTGGCAGGTAGGCGACATCCACACCATCCGCGTCTCCCGCGGACGGGGTATGGGCACTTTCGAAGACACCACTAGCGGTTCTCCGCTTGGTCCTGGCAATGAATCCAACATCAGCACTCGTTTTAGCTATGTGGGCGATTATGCAGTCGAAGTGCTTGGGGGCGGCACGATCCCCGCCGGTGCCTTCCAGGATTTGACAACCACTTCCGACGCTGAATACACCTACCGTGTGCAAGTTTGGTCCTTCCTCCAAAACATCACATTTACAGCCACAAAACAGTTTAGATTGCGCTTTGTAACTCCCGCCGCCGGATGCGCTCCAACCTCGAGTGGCGAAACCCTGCCCGGTGCCTGCGGCGATGTTCCCGGCTTTACGGAAATCCACTGCGCGGACAGCACCTCCATCCGTGCCACCACCGGGGATTACTGGTGCAGCGAAGGTACTACCGAGTTGACGACACTGCCTGGCCTTGGCTATGCATTCAAGGACTGGAATTCCAATCCAGGCCTCCCCACCGACTCTGCTGCGGGTACTTCCGGTTCGATCCGCTTTAATCTCATTTCTCCTTTCCACATTCAAGTCAATTTTGGTCCGGGCAAGTTCTACCGGTTACGCACTGAACCAGCCGGTCTTGAAGTCATTGTTGATCGTTCGATTATCAGGACTAGCCGCATTCCAGCCGGCAGTAAAGCTGTCTGCAGTCAATACAGCACGTTTACGGGCGCGAACGGCGTCAATCAAAACATCGGCGGCGGAATCGAGGCCGCCCAAACGGACTTTTGCCTGGTCTGGCTGATTGGGAGCACTCGCCTCATGTCCGCTCCTGAAATGCAACTCGACGAATTCGGCAAGCAATACGTCTTCGACTCCTGGTCCTTTGGTGGCAGCCAGAATGCCCTGTTTGAAGTCTCTGGTGCCAACCTTTCCACCAACGTCCTTACAGCCCGCTTCGTGCGCGCCGGTGGAGTCACGTTCGTTACGCAGCCGCA
>JBKJSR010000725.1:0-3694 GCA_046594355.1 Bryobacter sp. | reverse complement strand
GGAAGAAGTAGCTAAGTTCACCCCCTCCGATCGACTGCTCCTCGCCGGCACAGGCATGGAAAGCGTCCGCGAAACCGTTCACCTCACCAACCTCGCGGCCGATCGTGGTTACAAGTGCGCCATGGTCCGCACTCCCCACTACTACAAGAATCTGCTCGACAATCTCCCAGCCCAGGCACTCTACTTCCGCTCCGTCGCCGACCAGGCAAAGATCCCGCTCATGATCTACAACTGGCCCCAATCCACCGGCATCGACATCAGTGTCGATACGGTTGCCCTTCTGAGCGAACACCCCAACATCATCGCGATCAAAGAGTCGAGCGGCAGCATGGAGAAGCTCCAGGCGCTGCTCAAAGCAGTGAAACCCGGCTTCCAGGTCTTGAACGGTAGCGCGCCGAATCTAGCCGCCAGCCTGCGCGCCGGAGCCGTTGGGGCCGTACTCGCGTATGCCAGCGCAGCCCCTTTCTCTTGCCTCACGATTGCCGAAGCCATCCTCAAGCGCGAATATGACGCCAGCGAAGACTGGCAAAATCGCATCCGCGAAGCGGCGCTGCTGGTCACGGTCAAATACGGCATTCCCGGCTTGAAATATGCCATGGACTTCAATGGCTTCTATGGCGGTCCGCCGCGCCTGCCACTCATCCCGCTCAGCCGCGCGGCACAACTTGAAATCGAAACTGCCTTTCACAATCTCAGAGGTTAACCAGCATGCCCTTGGATCTCACGCCCGTTGAGCAGCGCGTTCTTGGAGCGCTGATGGAAAAAGAGATGTCCACACCGGAGTATTACCCGCTCTCGCTCAATGCTCTCGTGAACGCCTGCAATCAGAAGAACAACCGTGAGCCCGTCATGCACCTCGTCGAATCGGACGTGCTCAACTCCATCGAAGCCATGCGCCACAAAGGCGTTGCTTTCGAGCATTCCGGACGCGAACACCGGGTCCCCAAGTATTCGCAGGGCCTCGGACAAAAACTGAATCTCGGCAACAAAGATCTCGCTGTCCTCTGCGTACTGCTCTGCCGCGGCCCCCAAACTCCTGGCGAACTTCGCGGCCGCACACAAAGCCTTTATGCCTTCGAAGACCTCGACGCCGTCCTCAGCGCGCTCAGTCGGCTCTCCACACGAGAAGAGCCACTCGTCCAGGAACTCTCCAAAGCCCCCGGCACCAAAGAAGCCCGCTGGACCCACCTCATGGGTGATTCCATTCCGGAATTCACCACCACGATGCAAGAACCCGCGACACGCTCATCCAGCCCCACTCGCCTCGACGATCTCGAGCAGCGCGTTAAAACTCTCGAAGACTTTGTCGACAGCCTAAAATCCCAGCTCGGTATTTAACGGGCTCTGAGAACGCGGCTTGAAAACACATTTCAATCGCTGCCACCGCGATGCCGAACCGCGACCGTTAGAGGGAGCCGGTCTTAGCCCTCCGCAACGTAATGAATTTCAAAAGGCTTGTTCGTAATGAACAGCACGACAACATCATCCGTTGCCGTTGCCCCATGCTCCATCACTTCACCTTCGGCGAACCAGACGAAATTTCCCGGGCCGAAGCTGCCGTGATTCGTCACCAGCGTCCCTTCAATCACATACATTCCGTGTGCGCAGGGGTGCGTGTGTAGTTTGTTGATCACCCCGGCCGGGTACTTCACAACCCGCACCTCCATGCCCGTATCGGGGTCTGTAACCAGATTCTTGCGGTAAAGGGTCTTACCCAGAGTTTCGTTAAAGCGTGCTTCCCAGGGAAGCTCCGCGATGTCGAGGCTAATAAAATTTTCGTTTGACATGAATTGATTTATGCGTACTTGTGGCGGCGGGCAGTCCAGGTCGTCTGTCCATACTCGCCCAGATTTACCGAGCCTTGAAGCTGCTCCCCTTCGAGCGCGCCGCTAAATTCAAAGCTCACCCGCGATCCAAGCGTGGGCAGGCTGCTGCGAAAGCGCACCGACTTACCGGCCAGGCTTCCACTCAAGTCGCCCGACGCAAATTCTCCCCGGTGCGTCCCCGAAAGTTTTGCCCCATCCTGCTCGAACAATAAGCTATGTGCGGCCGACCCACGCCCAAAATCCATCCACAGCTCCCACTGTCCGGAAAGCGAAATGGTTGGAGCTTGAGCTGCCGCCGGGCTCTCCATTTTGGGAGGGCTCGCAAGCAATGCGTACAGCTTGCTTGCTACCAGTTTTTCTTCGCCAGGCATCATCATGTAAGGAACAATCGAGACTGCGCTCGACATCGAATTCGGTCGCGCACCCGCCGCGTTCGCAACCACGATCCGTGGCTCGGTATCGAGCATAAGCTTCGCGAGTTCCTGGCCGGTAATGCCGAGCCGTGTACCATCCCACTGCACACGCAAGCTCGGGGTTCGATTTGAAAGGTCGACACTCGGCTGAACGACGCCCGCCGTCACGCCTTCAATGCCCTTGAGCTGATCGGCAATGAATGCAAGTTTTGCCTCCCATTCCTGCCACTCGGCCCTATGATCGCGTTTCACCCACATCTCGATCGCGGCCAGCATACCCATGATTTCTTCTTTGCCCACTTTCAGCGAGCGGCCGAAGGCATGGTGGGGAGCGCTGTTGGTCCAGGCGGCCTGCAGCATTTCCTTATTTCCGAGCAGAAAGCCTGCGGCCTGCGGGCCGCGAATGCATTTGCCACCACTGTAGGCAACGGCTGTCGCGCCACGCGCAAGATGAACATTCGGAATTGTAAGAATCTCAGCTGCGGCATCAACCAGCACCGGAACCTTCTTCTTGCTGGCAACCTCGACGATCGCCTTCGTCCCGAAGGGTCCGGAATCCTGTAACCCGGCAAGAATGTAAATCATCGCCGTCCGGTCATGGATCGAAGCTTCCAGTGTCGCAAGGTCGGGAGCTTCAATGACCTTCACACCCAGCATGCGAATCGAATGGTCGTATTGGTTTCGCGAGTAGCTCGGGATAATGACTTCGTTCTTGAGGCCGCTCAGATCAGGCAGGCGCTGCATCCGTTCCGGGTTAAAGCCCGCAATCGCAGCAGCCGTAAAGTGCGTGAGTGCGGCACTGCAGCCATTGGTCACAATGGCCCATTCGGCCTGTGTAATCTCGGCAATTCGTCTACTCACTCCGTTCATGAGCTCGTCAAGGTGAACGTAATGCCGCGAAGCTTCTTCCATGGCCTTCTTCACTTCGGCGAGAGACTGCGAACCGCTGATGATCGTGAACGTTCCACGGGCATTGATCACCGGCCTTACGCCAATCGACTCATACAGCCGTGAGCTCAACTCAAGGGGAGCGGCTTTGCCTGTGCCCGTCAGTGATTGTGCCAGGGCAAGCAATCCTCCACGTCGAAAAAGGTCCCGGCGCGAAGCGCCACTCAGCGAGTTACGAAGTTGATCCCAGAATTGAGGCATGGCGAATCGATCCTGTTCAACAGTTTATCTGCTCCGGCATGAGATCTGCCGACGCAACCTACAATCGCTCAAGACGCTATCAACGCGAGCGAGGCGGAAAAACCGCCGGCATCGGCTCAGCGCTGCCGGTCGATTCAATCGGCGGCAACCTTCAGTCCGTACCGACGATTTAAAACCTGCTTAAATGCATCGTCTCGCCTGCACCAGGCGAGCCAGACACTTCGATAACCGGCAGGCTATCGCTATTTCGACTTGTTTATCGCGTTCGCTCACATCTCTTCCTGAAATTATTTTCCGTTCTGAAAG
>JBKJSR010000701.1:0-6768 GCA_046594355.1 Bryobacter sp. | reverse complement strand
CGGAGGAATTGTCCCTCGGCGTCGGCGAGTATCAGGCCGCCCCGGGCGCTCCCGAAAGCGATCAAATTGCTCGCGATCTGCGCGACGGAGTAGAGAGCGGCGTCTTGGGTTTGTTTTGCAACCGGGAGCGAAATCTCTTCGAAGCCTTTGAGGGTAGCGAAAAAGAACCCTTTGCCGGTTGCGACCGTGAGTCCCCGGTTGGATTTGAAAACGCCACGGACATCGAGTTTCTGAAATTGTTCGCCGCCTGGAGCAAGCGCCAGTTTCTCGCCGAGGAGTTGATGGAGGCCGAGGCCGGAGACTTGGACGTGGAGGACGCCGCCGATCAGAAAGGCGCGGCGGAAACGGCCGGCTGCTTTCCAGATGCGGACGCCGCTGGCGGGGTTCCAGAGGATGAGCCTTTCGGTGGTGCTGAAATAGACACCGGCCGGGGTGGAGACAATGCTCCAGACGTCGCCAAAGTTGCGTTCGGCTGGATCGAGCCGGTTCAAAAGTGAAACGTAGCGGGTGGCCCCCGATGGGTCTTGGGTGAGGAAGCCGGCTTCGTTTTGTCCACCGACATAAACAACGCCATTCTCGCTGAGGGCGAGTGAGCGGACGGCCTTTGCATTGGGGAGTGGAATGCGGCGCCAGGTGATGCCGTCAAATTCAAGGAGACCATCCGTGTTGCCAAAGTACATGATGCCACGGGGGTCTTCGAGCGCGGCCCAGTTTTGGGGAGAGGCGAGGTAGGCTTTGGGGGAATAAGTCTTGAGAACGAAATTACCAGCCTCGGAAGGAGCCGCTACCGCAGGCATGGCAAGGAACGACAAAAGCCATAGCGAGAGGGAATGAACGCAAGGGTGCAGATTCGACTTTGGATACGTAAATCGAGACACCAACAAGGCAGGCTCCTCTCAAAAGAAAGACGCGGTACGAGACCGCGTCACCTTTAAGAATGTAGCACTTTCCCCGGCAAGATTAACGTTTGCGGCGGGAACGATTGAGGGCACCGAGCCCGATGAGTCCGAATGCAATCATGAAGTTGGTTGCAGGCTCGGGAATAGTGGTTACACGAGCGTCGATCGCGTCCAGACCAGTTATCGCAGTTCCTGTTCCAAAATCCAGTACGAGTCTCATGCTGACAGAGGTTGCGGGTTCTGTGAATGTGAGCGATTGAGTGAAGGAAGACGGAAAATTGTCAGTGGTTACCTGAAGAAAATAGGAAGGCTTGATACCGGAAGGCCCAGAGTCCAGGCAATTGAAGTTGCTAGCGGAATACTGGCCTGTGGCCTTGTCAATCAACGCACCCTGGATACTGCCTAATTGAAAGCTGGAATTAATACAGCCCCATTTACTGGCAACTACCGGACCAGAAGGAGGATCGAGGGTCAGTTCATCGCCCGCGATGATTGGAGGAGGGTCGACGAGGTAATTCAGGAAGTAGCGCTCCATGTTTACAAAAAGCCGATTGAAAACACCGTCTGTGGCGGGGTCGAGCGGCGTATTGTCGAAGGCCGGGTTGCTCAGCAAAGAAAAGGCTTTGTCCGCTACGCTGGGATTCACGAGGATCATGTCCGAGCTAATCGTTCCCAAGATTGGGGAAGTCGTCGTCGGCTTGATGTAGGCGAACTGAAAATTACCATAGATCAGGTCGCCGATGGAGCATGATTCGCCGATCGATGACATATTAAGATAACTAGTCAGGGTGCCTGCGGAACAAGGGGCAATTGGTGTGGCAGAAGCAATTGCGGCTGCGGTGAGTAGCAGGAATCCCTGCAATTTTAATGACATTATTTCATTCCTCCAAGGCTCATCGAAAATAAATTCGGCATGCCGTTTCATTAAATTAGCATGTGCAGAGAGGAATAAAAGATAGTGTGTTACCAGTTTTGAGTGTGTTCCGTACTAGTACTAACGGACTATTAATACGGGCACCGAGACGCCATGTCGGACGGCGTTGATGGTGGAACCGAAGATGAGATCCTTGATTCCAGAATGGCCGTGGGCACCCATGATGATGAGATCGGGCGAGAAAATGCGAGCTGCTTCGATGATGGCCTTGCGGGGACTTTTGCGGTGTACCACCTTGACCTCGGCTTCAATGCCTTGTTCTTTGAGCCGGGCCGCAATGCGTGTGAGGTAGAGGTTGCCTTCTTCCACTTCAGCGGTTTCGCTTAGCTCGCCATAGACCTGGCTGGTAACGCCTTCTTCGACATGGAGGAGGAGAAGCATTGCGCTGTGCTGTCGAGCCAGTGCGCTGGCGTGGGCAAGCGCGATGCGATCGAGATCGGAATGGTCGAGGGGGAGAAGAATGATCTTGTAATGAGGTGCATCGATCGCCGGGATCACCGGCTCGGGCATGGTGTCGACTTGCGGAGGAGCTTTGGGCTTGGGTAGCCAGGGAGAAGCCGTGATCCAGACGAGGAGCCCGAGTATGGGCATTATTAAAAGGAAGATCCAGTAGCCGAGCGGCGCAAGGGTTTGCCAGGCAAGACGGAGATTGAGCGCGACGATAATGGCTGCCGTGAGCCAGGCGAGCGCCTTGACCCAAAGCGCGTTGGCGAACTCGCCCATTTTGACTTTGTCGGATGTGAAGTGGATGAGCGGAATGATTGCAAACGGGAGCTGCAGGCTCAAGATCACCTGGCTCAGAATGAGGAGTTGGTAGGTGGCCTGTTCGCCGACAAGAACGATGGTCAGAACGGCCGGGATGATGGCGATCAGACGGGTAATCAGCCGGCGCAACCAGGCTTGCATGCGCAGGTTGACAAAGCCTTCCATCACGATCTGTCCAGCCATAGTGCCCGTGATGGTTGAGGATTGCCCGCTTGCGAGAAGCGCAACGGCAAAGAGGATGCTGGCCAAGCTAGTGCCGAGCAAGGGTGCGAGCAGGGTGTGCGCCTGCTGGATTTCCTTGACTTCCAGGCCATTCTTGTAAAAGGTGCTGGCGGCCAGAATGAGGATGCCTGCGTTGACAAAAAGGGCGAGATTGAGGGCAATGGCGCTATCGAAGAAATTGTAGCGGCAGGCTATACGTTTTTCTTCCACTGAAATGCCGATGCGGCGGGTTTGAACGAGCGCGGAGTGAAGGTAAAGATTGTGCGGCATTACGGTCGCGCCGAGGATTCCGATTGCCACATAGAGGCTCTCGGCGCTGAGGCGCGGAATGAGCCCTGTTGCCATTTCAGCGATGTTCGGTTTGGCGAGGTAGATCTCGAAGGCGAAGCAGGCACCAATCGTAATGACGAGGACGAGGACGAGTGCTTCGATTACGCGGATGCCGTAGCGGGTGAGCCAGAGGATCACAAGCGCGTCGAAGCTGGTGATGAGAACGCCGTAGAGAAGCGGCATTTTGAAGAGGAGATTGAGCGCGATGGCTGCGCCGAGAATTTCGGCCAGATCGCAGGCGGCGATGGCAAGTTCGCAGAGGATCCAAAGCGAGTAATTGACGGCGGGAGGATAGGATTCGCGACAGGCCTGCGCGAGGTCGCGGCCACGGATCAACCCAAGGCGGGCGCTGAGAGTTTGCAGCAGCACCGCCATCAGATTGGACATGATCAGCACCCAGAGAAGCTGGTAGCCAAAGCGTGCCCCACCTTCGAGGTCTGTGGCCCAGTTGCCGGGGTCCATGTAGCCGACGCTAACCAGATATGCTGGGCCTGAGAAGGCCAGGAGCCTGCGCCAGAAACCAAGGTGGAGCACGGGGACGCTGGAATGAACTTCCGAAAGTGAGGTGCGATTCGTCCGGGGTTGAACCATAGGTAGCTCTTGCGAGTTAACTACCGTTTATATCACTTTTTATAGCCAACATGCCAGATCTTGTTGTTGCCGTCTTCGGAAACCAGCAGACTGCCATCGGCGAGTTGAAGAACGCCGACGGGACGGCCCCAGACTTCGCGCTGCCCGGCGTCCATCATCCAGCCGCCGAGGAAGTCTTCTGGATCGCCTGCGGGCTTACCGCCCTTGAACGGAATAAAGACGACGCTGTAACCGATGCGCTTGGCGCGATTACCGGAGCCGCGAAGCGCGATGAAAGCGCCGTTCCTGTACTTGGACGGAAAAAGTTTGCCGGTGTAGAAAGTGAAGTCCATGGCAGCGACGTGGGCAGGAAGAACGACGTCGGGGACGACGCTCTTTTTGACCATGTCCGGGGCCTCACCCTTATGACGGGGTTCTTCGTTGGGTCCGATGTAGGCAAAGGGCCAACCGTAAAAAGCACCCTTCTGAACGGAGGTGAAGAAGTCGGGAACAAGGTCGTCGCCGAGGCCGTCGCGTTCCTGAACGGTGGTCCAGAGCGCCTTAGTGGCGGGGTTGAAGCGGATCGAAACAGGATTGCGCAGGCCGCTGGCAAATACTTCATGGCCGGAACCGTCGGCGTTATAGACGTTGATGGCGGCGCGATTCGTAGGGTCTCCGGTGTCGACGTTGGAACCGGACCCGACTGATACATACATCTTGCCGGTCTTGGGTTCAAACGCGATGGAGCGGCTCCAATGGCCCTTGGTGTAGCCTTTGAGAGAGACGACTTCTTCGCCTGGGCCGACGGTCAGATTTTTCACATCCAGTTTGTAGCGTTTGATGGCTTCGTCTTCGGAGACGTAGAGGTAATCCTGATGGACGGCAAGCCCGAAGGGGCGGGCAAGGCCGGTGATGAGAGGCTTGCGGTCTTTGCCATTGTTGGTGAGGGCGATTACGCTGCCTTTAACCACGCTATCCGCGACGAGGACCGCGCCCGAAGAGAGCTGGAGCATGATGCGGGGCTTCGCGAAGCCGGCGGCATATTCGACAATGGTGAAGCCGGTCGGCACAGTGAGTTGACGCCCGTCTGGTTGGGGAACTACCTTCGGCGGGTTGGTAGCCGAGGGCGTTGCATAAGGGGCGGGGAGTTGAGGGTTCTTGGTTTCGGCGGCGAAAGCGCAGCCGAGGCTGAGGATGATTGAGAGAATGCGCATAGTGCTTGGGAAGTGCCGATGTTATCACGGGATCGCCGATACCGACCCTCGAGGGCGTGGCGCGGAGAGTGCTACGACAATAAGGGTCTAGGATAAAAGTCATGCGTATTGGAGTTTGGTTATTGCTGGGGGCGAGCCTTGGATTGGCGCAGACTCCGTCCAGTGTGAAGCCTCATGAAGTGGAGGCGGTTTTTGAAACCGAACTCGGAAGTTTCCGCATGGAGATGCTGCCAGAGAAGGCGCCGCGGCATGTGGCGTTCTTTCTTGACCTGGTGGCCAAGGGCTATTACAACGGCAGCGGCTTTCATCGCATGTATGCAAATGCGCTGGTGCAGGGCGGAGATCCATTGCTAAAAGACCCCAAGACGCCGAAGAATCTTTTTGGCACTGGCGGGTTGAGGTTGCAGAAGAATGAGTTTAGCGATCAGAAGCATGAACGCGGCATCGTTTCCACGGTCAGTATTCCGAAGGTTGCCGATAGCGAGGGGGCGCAGTTTTTTGTATGCCTTGCGCCGCAACCCGCGCTGGACGGGCAATATTCGGCATTCGCCCGCGTGACGGAAGGCTTTGAGGTGCTCGAAAAAATATCACAACTGCCTGCATCCGCGGATGGATTGGCGGAGAAGCCATTGAAGATCTTGCGGGCGGTGATCGAAAAGAAAAAGACCGAGCCGCTGCTTGAGGCAAAGCTGGAAGAGTTGAAAAAAAACGTGCGGATCGAGACGACGCTCGGCACCATTCGTGTCGAGATGCATCCGGAGTGGGCTCTCGAGAATGTGCGGAATTTTTTGAAGCTGGCGATGACGGGCTGGTATGACGGGCAGGGTTTTCATCGCATTTCAAAGGGCTTCGTGGTGCAGGGAGGAAGCGAGGGGTTCAGGCAGGGCGCGCAGCCGCATGCGGCAGACCGCTGGGTCCACACGGTGCGTGGCGAATTTCAGGGCGAAGTAAAGCATGTCCGTGGCATTCTTTCCATGGCGCGGGGCGACGACCCGGACTCGGCGACGACTTCGTTCTTCTTTATGCTGGCCGCTTCATCGCATCTCGATGGAAAGTATTCGGCATTCGCGAAGATCATCGAGGGGATGGAAGTTCTCGAAGCCTTTGAGAAGGAAGAAGTGGATGGAGAGACTCCGAAACGACGCCTCGAGATCACGCGTCTGACCGTTGAATAGACGATCGGAATGAAGCTATTTTCTGTATTGCTGGTATCCGCTTCCGCTCTCGCGCAGAACGCATCGGATGGATTTGTGGTGAATGATTTCAGGGCTACCAAAGCGATTCGGCTGGTCAACGATGCGAAGCGGCAAAAGAACTTTTTGCGTTTGACACCGGCAAAAATGAACCAGACCGGTGCCGCCTGGATGATGGAACAACAGCCTGTGAGCGAAGGCTTTGAAACCAGCTTTCGTTTTCAACTGAGCGAAGCTGCGGCTAACGAGTACGGCGGTGCGGACGGCTTTGCCTTTGTCATCCAGAGTCTTGGAGCTGAGGCGATTGCAGGCCGTGGTGCGGCGGGAGGATTTGCACTTGCGCGTGGCGCAAACAATCCTGAGAAGCGGGGCATCCCCAGAAGTCTTGCCGTCTTTTTCGATACGTTTCGCAACGAGGAGGAGGAGGACCCGTCGAGCAACTATTCAGCGGTGTTTACAAACGGCGATGGATACTGGTTGCCGCGTCGTTTGGCGGTTTCAGACGAGCTTCGGGTGAAGGTGAAGGATGGACAGGTGCATGAAGTCCGCATCGTTTATCAGCGTCCGCAGTTGATGGTTTATCTCGATCGGCATGCGGATGCCGTGTTGACTGTGGCTGTGGATCTTGCCAGTGTTGTGGG
>JBKJSR010000671.1:0-6897 GCA_046594355.1 Bryobacter sp. | reverse complement strand
ACGGCCTCGCGCAATTCGGGCGACAGCTTCTGCAAAGCCGCCTGCAACAATTCGCTTGCCTCCCGGCCCGCCAGTAATCCGTCCGTGCGGCCGCCGGCCAGTGAGGTCTCTTCGATCATCGGCAATTGTGTCTCTAGGGAGTCGGTCATCCGTTCCCCCTTGGTTCTACGGTAATTGTCGATCAACAGATTGCGCGTCAGCCGGGAGAGCCAAACGGTGAAGCTCCCTTCGCCCGCACGAAAACTCTTGAGTGTCTTGAAAATGCGCAGGAATACTTCCTGCGTAAGATCCTGAGCCTCTTCGTCTTTACCTAGAAAACGATAACAAATTGCGTAAACGCGCCGCGTATGGACTTTGACCAGATCTTCCCAGGATCCCTGATCGCCCTCCAGGCAGCGTTCAATCAGTATGGAATCGGCGTCCAATGGCATTCCCCAGCGAAAGTTTTGCGGGATGTTTTGTCCAGATCCAGTCTGCAAATACGGTGCGACCCAAGCGGTCCCGGTCGTCATGGTGTTTGTCAGAGGATTCATGAACTGTCTTCCGATATGAGAAACGAGGATTTATCATGATAAGTTCACACGTGGGAACAATTTCTTCAAACTCGCCTCGTCCAGCGTCTAACCGGCCAAATATTCCCTGGGTGGCTTTGCTCATTCTAGTGGTCATTGGCTTGATTCTCTATCGCGCTACATCCGGCTCCCAGAGTTTCGACTGGGCCCGTTTCCGGGCTACCCTCGCTTCTCTCGATCCCAAATACTTCGCTCTAGCTATCCTATTCATAATACTCAGCTATTGGGGACGTGCCCTCCGCTGGGAAATCATGATTCGTCCGCTCGGGCCCACTCCTAGCCTTTGGCGACTCTTCGTCGGAACTACAATCGGCTTCACAGCCATCGTTCTCCTCGGCCGCCCTGGAGAATTCGTCCGCCCCTGGTGGATCGGCCGCGAATCCAAAACCCCCTTCTCGGCCCAACTCGCCGTCTGGCTCTTTGAACGAATCTACGATCTCCTGGTCGTAATACTGTTTTTTGGTTTTGGCCTCATCCACTTGGCCCGCACCGGCATCGTCTCCCAAGCCGGCCCCGAACTCCGTATGGTTGTTTCGAGCGGCGGCACACTGGCCCTTGTGGCTGCCGGCCTCTGTCTGGTCTTTATCTTTGCCCTTCGTTTCCTCAATGACCGGCAACGGCGCAAATTCGTTGGATTGGTCGAAAAGCTCCCCCCTGCACTCGCAACCAGACTCCGCCCGCTGGCAGGCAATTTCCTGCTCGGTGCCGCCGCATGTTGCGACCCCCGCCTCCAGTGGCTCGTCATCCTCTATACCTTCGTCGAATGGCTCGTCATTGCCGCCTGCTACTGGGCGCTCTTCCAGGCTTTCCCGGTCACGCGCACCCTCTCACTTGCGGATATCGCCACAGTCATCGGCCTCGTCAGCTTTGGTGCCGTAGTCCAACTCCCGGGCATTGGAGGAGGCATGCAGGTAGCCGCCATCGCAGTTCTCACCCAACTCTTCGGCATCCGCTTTGAAGACGCAGCCTCGCTCGCCATCGTCCTCTGGGTTGTCTCCTTCACCCTCATCGTGCCTTTCGGCATTGCTTTTGCCCTCCGCGAAGGCCTCAGCTTTACCAAACTACGCCACCTCGAAGAGGAGTCCTCCTGATATGCTCTGCCCCTTCTGTGCTCACCTTGAAGATAAAGTCATCGATTCCCGCGAGTCGAAAGAAGGCAACAACATCCGCCGCCGCCGCGAGTGCCTCGCCTGCCAGAAACGCTTCACCACCTACGAACGCATCGAAGAAATCCCCTTCATGGTCGTCAAAAAAGATGGCCGCCGCGAACGTTTCGACCGTCAGAAAATCCTCAACGGGCTCCTGAAAGCCTGCGAGAAGCGTCCTGTCTCCATCGCCAGGCTCGCCGAACTTGTCGATCAGGTAGAAAGCGTCATGATGGGTGAATCCGAACGCGAACTCAGCTCAACCGCCATCGGCGAAATTCTCATGACCCGCCTCCGGGACCTGGACAAGATCGCCTATGTCCGTTTCGCCAGCGTCTACCGCGACTTCCAGGATGAAGAAGCGTTTTTTAATGAAATCCGCCGCCTCATCAAGGACAAGGGCAGAGCCTAGATCGTGCAACGAATTGCGTTTCTAACGCATCAATTGAAATAGAGGGTTAACATTCAAGCTGTTCGATGTTAAACTAATCTGGATGACCTTGTCACAACGCCGTGTTGTACCTAAATCGCCGGCAGGGAACGCCACCCACCACGCAAGTCATTCAAAATAAATTATTTAGCCAAAATTGCAGCAATATTTTGGATCGCGTCCGCGCAAATCGGCGTAAAGATCCGTATTGAAGAGACTGTGGAATTGTGTGCTTATGGTGAGGTGAGCCCAAGTGGATACGTTTGATGATCAATTTCAAGTAGAAGAAGCCCCAGAAACTCTGGGCGTAGCCTTTGACGAAGAACCTGGATTTTTCCCGGCCGATGCGGCTGAAGAAGAAGAGGACGACGGCCAGCCCCAACAAGAGGAGTCCATTTACACGGACGATCCTGTTCGCGTTTACCTGCGCGAAATGGGTGCTGTACCGCTGCTGACTCGCGAAGGCGAAGTCACGCTTGCCCGCAAAATGGAACGCGGCAAGGTCCGCGCTCACAAAGCGCTAAGCCGCTCGCCGCAGGTCCATCTGAAGGTGTTGGCGCTGATGGAAGAGGTCAAGAGGGGTCAGACAGACCTTGATGAGCTCGTCGATCTCGGCGTCGATATTGAAGAAGGTGCCGCAGCCACCGAAAGAAAAGCCAAAATCGTTCTGGAGCAATTCAACAAAGTGGTTTTGCTCGAACGGAAACTGCAGCCGCTCTTCGCCAAATACGAAGCTTCCCCCGGTGCCAACAAAAAGCTGAAGAAAAAGGCCCTTGGCAAGTACAATCGTGCCCGCATCGATCTGTCGATCGCCATCCGCGCCATCCCCTGGAATGTCCGCCGCTGGAAAGAATTCACCAAGAAACTTGAGCATGCCGTCGAAGAGATGAACCATCTCTCGCAGGAAGTCGAAAGACTCGAAGCCGGTAAACAGACGCCTGTGATTCAAACCCGCGCTCGTGAGTTGAAGCGCGAAGTTAAGAAGCGTGAGCAGCTTGCCGCCGCCTCGCTCCCCGATCTCCGCATCTCGCTCCACAACATACGCAACGGTGAGAGCGAAGCCGAACGCGCCAAGAAAGATCTGGTAGAAGCCAATCTCCGCCTGGTCGTCAGCGTTGCCAAAAAGTACGTCAATCGCGGCCTTCATTTGCTCGACCTGATTCAGGAAGGCAATATCGGCCTCATGCGCGCCGCCGACAAGTTCGAATACCGACGCGGATACAAGTTTTCAACTTACGCCACCTGGTGGATTCGGCAGGCCATCACCCGCGCCATCGCCGACCAGAGCCGCACGATCCGCATCCCCGTTCACATGAACGAGAGCATGAACAAGTTCCTCCGCGCTACCCGCGAGCTCGAGAAAGAACTTGGCCGGGCACCTACCAACGATGAAATTGCCCGCCGTATGGACATCCCCGTCGAGAAGGTCCAGAAGCTCAAAACCATTTCTCGCGACCCGGTTTCGCTCGAAACTCCAGTGGGCCGCGACGGCGAATCCGCCCTCGGCGACCTGATCGAAGACCGCTGGGTTGGCTCTCCGGTCGATGCTGTCATCGATGCTAATGTGCGCGAGGAAACAGCGAACATTCTCAAAACTCTCTCCCCTAAAGAGGAGAAGGTCATTCGCCTCCGCTTCGGCATCGGCTGCGAGCGCGAGCACACGCTCGAAGAAATCGGCCAGGAATTCGACGTCACCCGCGAACGCATCCGTCAAATTGAAGCCAAAGCATTACGCCAATTGCGCAGCCCCGAACGGGCTCGCCATCTCCGCGCCTTGCTTGCCGCCCGCTAGTATCACGACCGCTTCCATGCGTTGTATGTCGGCAGCCGATTGCGCTGCCTCCGCGATACTGAGCCGGTCCGCGAACTGAGCCGGTCCGCGAACTGAGCCGGTCCGCGAACTGAGCCGGTCCGCGAACTGAGCCGGTCTGCGAACTGAGCCGGTCTGCGAACTGAGCCGGTCTGCGAACTGAGCCGCGATACCGGGCCGCGACCGTTAGCCGGTCTTGGCGGTCGAAGCCCTAGCGCTTAACCGCCAAATAACTTCAGGATCTTCTGCGCCTCGGCTTCGGCCGAGGCCAGCCTGTCTTTGGCCGTCGTATAATTCTTCTGCTCGATCATGCGCCTCGCGTCTTCGAGCTTCAGTTTCATGCGGGTCAAGCCGCTGATAATGTCCGGTCTCACCGCCAGCCCCTGATCGGCCATCGAGCGGCGCATCGTTTCCGCCGTCACTTCCGCCGAACTTGCCGTAGCGCTTACATTGATATAGCGCTCCATCACTAGGTCGTAATCTTTTTGGCCCGCCGCATCGAGGCTCGACCAGTCGAGCTTCGGTAGCTCGGGCATCCTGGCTTCGATCACTTCGACGCTGCGCCGGATCTGCTGCATCTCGTCGCGGATCTGGTTGTCGACCGGAAACTGGTTCAGCATCAGATAAGCGTTGCGGTAGTTTAGCCAGGCACTCTGCGGGTTGGACTCGAGGTCGCCAATCTGCTGGAAAATGCCCGACATCGCAATCCCGAGATTGCGGTCGCGGCCCGCCATCCGCTGCACATTGTTCAGATAACCAACGGCCCGGCTGGTGGCCGGGATCCGCTGATTCGCGTTCGACCAATTGCCCTGACGCAGTCCGCTCGCGAGCGAGTTCAGGTTGCGTTGCAACTGCGCTGGGCTGGGCTGGCCTTTCGCGAGTTGCCCTTCAAACTGGGTCAGCATCGAATCCAGACCGCCCGTCTGTGCGCAAAGAAGCGCCGCAAAGGCAAGGAGACTAATTGATTTTCTTGGCGACATAACCGACCTTCGGGTTGGACGATCCATTGAAATAGGCGATCGAGATCTTGTCCCGCACCTCCATCACCATCAGCTCGCCGACTTTTTCGGTCTGCAGGTCGAGCACTTCACCGGTTGACGGATCCTTGATTTCCTTGATCACGCGGGAGATCTCAAAACGGTCGCACTGCTGTACTCCGTCGTTCGTGCCGGCCGCAAGATATACCTTGTTGCCGGTGATCTCGGCGATCTTGGCCTCGACATCCGTTGTGCGGTGGGCGATCTTTTGTTCTTTCGAGTTCGCAATGGCCGCCAGTTTCGTCACCGAGTCGACAGTTGCCTCGCCGATCACGGTCTCCAGAAAGTTCGAACTCGTCATGTTGACCCCCAGGTTGCCGCCGCTGCCGTTGCCGTATCCGGCAAGACCGACGCCGCTCGACTTGCGCTTCGATTCTCCCCGGGCCTCACCCACGGCGATCACTTCGCTCGACTCGGCGTCCACCAGCCGGTAGCTGATTTCGACGATCGCCTTATCGGTGCGGCCGCCGACATTGACACCGCCCAAGAACCCGCCGAGTTTGCCGCGTGTAACCGCGCCCGTATTGACGCTGTTGCTGCGCGTGTCCTGACCGAAGACGGTGATGGTCCCCATCAGGATGGCGTCGGCGCCTTGCACGCGGCCGATCTTCGCGTTGGTGCCTTGTTTCACACGGTTCGAGGCACCAAGATCCTGCTCGGAGAGCACCTTCTGCAGGTTCTTGCGTTCGACAATGCGGTACTTGCCATCTTCGGCTAGCCGCTTGGTAAGCAGCGCCAGGATTCCCTTACCAACATCAACCTGCGTGCCAAAGATCGCCGCAACGGCGGATTGCACGGTGCCAAAGTCGAACTCGTCGATGGCGAGCACGCGTTTGGCGGCCGAGCCCGCTTTGGCACAGGCCAGCGTAGAAAAGTCGGTATTTATGCTGGTCTCGACAACGCTTACCGCCAGCTTGGCTGCAACTGGGGGCACGGCTGCGGCAGTGGCGGCAGCGGCTGGTGCCGTTGAGCCGCTGAGGGCCTCAAGCACCGCATCGCTTGCCCCGGCCTGCTTCAGACGAATATATTCGTCGGGGCTCGGGTTCAGTTTGCCCGCTCCACGGATGGCATTGAGAACGGCAGCCTCAGGCAGCTTCAACTCGATCATCTGGATGATCTTGCCCAATTGACTCTGGGCCGGTTTGGGCTTAACAGCGGTCTTCGCCGCTGCTGTTTTCACGGCTGCGGCTGCGGCGGGGGCGGACTTCTTCGCCGCTGGTGGCACCGCCGATGGCGTTGGCGTTTGAGCGCTCAGCGGAATCACGCTGAGAATCAGAATCAGGGCTAATTGAGAACGCATGTTAAATTCCTTTTGCTCATATATCACTATCTGCCAAATTCCTTATTGACGCGAGCCGCCTGAGCTTCAGCCGCATTCATGTTCCTGACGGCCCCGGCCACATTCATGCGGTCGAGATCGAGTTTCGCCTGCTCGAGATTCAGCTTCATTGAAGTCACACGAGAGAGCGTATCGGCCCGGATGGAGAGCCCTTTTGCCTCAAGATCGGCCTTGATCCTGGTGAACATCTGCTCGGTAGAGGCAACATGTCCGGAGACAGTCACAAACTTCTCGCGGGCATCCTCCAGGCCTTCGGGGATCACCGGTGGCGCAGGCACCGGCGTAGGCACCCGCGCAGGCTGCCTGGTCTCAACGATGGTTGGCACGGGCACCGCTGCGGGTGAAGCCTTGACTGCCTGCGCCTGCACCGGTTCTTTCGCCGTCGGCACTGGCGGTGGACTTGCGGGCTCCGTGTTTACCGGGTTTGCTGGTGAGATCTCGACGGGCGGCCGTTGCAGTTCAACAGCCTTCTGCGGCTCAGGTATTGCCTTCGGCTGCTGTTGCCATAAATAAACTCCCGCTGCGCCCCCCACGAGGATCAGCACTGCGGCGGCGGCGATCCCA
>JBKJSR010000499.1:0-7384 GCA_046594355.1 Bryobacter sp. | reverse complement strand
GTAGACGTCTACAACAACAAGCTGCCCGGTTACATCGACAATCTCAATACTCTGGCCGCTTCTTTTGCCCAGTCCGTCAACCTCGCCCTGTCGCAAGGAGTCGATCAAAACGGCAATTCCCCGCTGCAGGATCTGTTCAGCTATGACCCCACTTATGGCGCTGCGTATACAATCGGGACCACCAACCTCACAACCGACCAACTCGCGCTAGCAGCCACCGGGGAACCGGGGGGCAATACCAATGCCATCGCCATTTTTCAACTGGCACAGCAAAAGTCCATCGGCGGTCAAAGCTTCCAGCAATACTACGGCACCATCGCCGGCACGGTCGGACGGGATCTGTCCAACGCCAAATTGACCTTCGGGATCCAGGGGGATCTGCTTTCACAAGCGAAAGCGTTCCGCTCCGAGCTCCAGGACGTTTCTCTCGACGAAGAAGCCGCGCAAATGATCCAGTTTCAGCGCGCCTACCAGGCCTCAGCCCAACTCTTCAAGACCATCAACGATATGACCGAGACCGTCATGAGCCTCATCCGCTGATGATCTCGATTAAGGCCCTTAACTATGCTCACTTCCCTCTCAGCCTCCGACGCGAATTTCCTCCGCGGGATTGACAAAATCAAGGCCCGCATGGAGCGCGCCCAACTCGAAGTGGCCAGCGGCAAACGCATCTTTTCTGCCTCCGACGAACCCGACGGCATCAGCGCGCTGCTCAGTACCAGGGCGGAACTGGAGGCAAATGAACAGATCAGCAACAATCTCAGCCGCACCAAGGCCGAGGTGGATGCGGCTGAAGGTGGACTCCAGCAATCCATCAAGGTTCTTGAGCGCGCCCGCGTGCTCGCCACTCAAGCCCAGAATAGTTTCAACCAGGATTCCACTTGGAATGCGCTCGCTCTCGAATCCGCCGATCTCACCCAACAAATGCTGAATGTCTCGAATATCGCCGTCGAAGGCCGCTACATCTTTGCCGGCAATAGCGACCTTTCCCAGCCCTTCGATTACGATGCTGGTCTCGCCTCGGTCACGGCTTATGCCGGCGGTCCTGCCACCCGGCAAAGCCTCTTCCCCGGCGGTAATCCCTTCGATATTGCCAGGGCGGGCCAAGACATCTTCGACAACGCCGGGCTCGATGCAGCCGGCATTTCCAAAAGTGTTTTCGCCGCGCTACGCGATCTCAAGAATGCGCTGGAGGCCAAAGATCTGGTCGCGCTCAAGAGTGCCATGCTGGCCGTCGAAAGCTCCACCAAACACACCGCCGGAGAACTCAGCTTTTATGGTGCCGCGCAGCGCAGGGTTTACGAAGCCACCGCTGCAGCCGGGTCCACCGATCTCCGGCTCCAGACCCAGATAAAGCGCCTCGAAGACGCCGACATCAGCTCATCGATTCTCTCGATGCAACAAGGCCAATTCCAGCAGGAAGCCGCCTTCCGGATCCGCGCGCAACTTCCCCGCAAAACCCTCTTCGACTACCTCGGCTAAAACTCAAGCTGATCAACCATTCCCCTGGCTGTTTTGCCGCTACCATCAAAGAGATGCCGCTCCTGCTCTTGCTCGCCGCGATCTCCGCCTGCGCCGCTACTCCGCCCTCCCAACTCATACCCGCTCGCTGGCCTTCCGCCGACCCTGCCACACTCGCACTCCTCGCCGGCTCGCCCATCAATTGCCTCCTCATCCCCGAGGCCCATTGGTCCAGCTCTTTCACCCGCACCGCGCATGCGAAAAACATCATCGTCCTCGCCCTTCTCCAGCCTGACGCGCCCGCGCTGCCCCGCGCCAAGCGTGCCGTAGATCTCGGGCTCGACGGCGTTGTCCTCGAAGGCGACTTCCCCGTCGCCGTAACCCAATCCGTACGCAGCGAGATGAATCAGCTCGCAAAGCTCAGTGTCGATCTCGGCCTCCGCGGCCGCATCCCCCTTCACTCAAGCGCTCCCGCCATCATCGGCACCTTCCAGGGCGTCTGGGCCGGCATTAACCCGCATGAAGAGGGCGCGGCCCATGCCGCTCCGTCCGGCGCGCCCTGGATCGATACCAACGCCGGTTTCCTCCGTTTCGTTCGAGTCGCTTCGAACAAAACTTTCTGGCTCAGCTCCACTCCGCCTCCCAATACGATCGTCAATCTGCCTCGCTATCTCCAGATGATCTCCGACACGGCGATGGTCGGCGCACGTTGGATCCTCAGCCTCGAAGACGACTTCTTCACCCGCCTCATTGCAAACGAAGCCAAGGCCCTCAACGACTTCAAGCGCATCAATCAGGTTCTGGCCTTCTTCGAGCAGCATCGCGATCTTCAGAATCTCCCCGCCTTCGGTCAGCTTGCAGTCGTTGAAGACGTGCAGAACGGCGCGCTCCTCTCGGGTTCCGTCCTCGACATGATCACGGTCAAACACACGCCGGTGCGTCCGGTTCCCTTCAGCGCCATTGCCCCCGCCTCTTTCGACCAGGCCAAGATGGCCGTAAACGTCGATCCCGAATCGCTCGATCTCAAACAGCAACAGATCCTCAAAAACTTTACCCGCTCCGGTGGCACCGTTCTAACCGCGCCCGCTGGTTGGCGCATGCCCATCCCCCGCATCGACCAGATCGTCACCGATGCTGAAGACGTCAAGAAGCTCGACCAGATCTGGAAAGAAGTCAACGGCATGACTGGCCGTCGCAATCTGGGCGTCCGGCTCTTCAATGTGTCCAGCATGCTTTCCAACATGCTCGGTCCGCCCGACGGCTCAAAAGTTGTGGTCTTTCTCGTCAACTACGCCGATTTTCCCGTCGATTCCATTGCCGTCCATCTCCTCGGAAAGTACTCGAAGATCACCATCTACTGGCCCGAACGCGCACCCAAAACCCTCACTGCTTACGAGAACGAAGACGGTTCCGGCGTCGACATCGACCTCCTCGAATCCACCGCAATCCTGATCGCCGAAAAGTAAAATCGGGTGCCGCTCAACTTACGACAAAGAACACGCTCCGCACGTTGACCTCCTCGCGACATGAAGGTGGCACCATCCCTTACCGGGCCGTGACTCTTTCCGAGCCGCGACCGTTAGGGGTGTGCCCCGCCATTCTGATCGCCGAAAAGCAATCCCCGCCGCCGATCCAATTACAATGGTGAGATGACTCGCCGTGATCTGATCGCCCTCGGTGCACTCCCCCTCCTCGCGCAGGAGAAAACCCTTCCCACCGCTCCCGTCTCCGTACGCAAGTGCGAGACCTACAACGAAGATTTCTACACGATCCTCTCGTCCATGTTCGACGAACTGGGTGGGCTCCCCAAACTGGTCCGCAACAAGACAATCACCATCAAGCTCAACCTCACCGGGTCTCCCGGTCTCCGCTTCCAGGGCAAAGCGCTCGGCCTCACTCACTACACCCACCCCAGGCACGTCCTCGCACTCACGGCCCTGCTTGATCGCGCCGGCGCAAAGCGCATCCGTTTCGTGGAATCCGCCTGGGCCAGCTCCGGCCCCCTCGCCGAGTACATGCTCGATTCCGGCTGGCCGGTCCGCCAGCTTGCCACCGCCGCCAAACAGGTTGAATTCCTCAACACCAATGCTCTCGGCGGCTTCGCAAAAAAATACGTCCGGCTCAAGGTCCCCCACGGCGGCTGGATCTTCCCGTCTTACGAATTCAATTCGATCTACGCCGAAACCGACGTCATGATGTCGATGGCCAAACTCAAAAACCACGACACCTGTGGCATCACGCTCGCCATGAAAAACATGTTCGGCTGCACGCCCGCTTCCATCTACGGCAACGATTCCGGTGTCGATGATCCCAACGAAAACCCGACATCCGGCCGCGATCAGATCTGCCACGCAGGCAAGCGCCAGCCCGCAAAAATCGCCGCTCCCGAGCTCGATCCCGAGTCTCCCCGTATTTCGTTCCACCGCATGCCGCGCATCTCGGTCGAAGTCGCCTCCGCCCGCCCCATCGATATTTCTTTCATCGATGGCATCGAAACCATGACCGGCGGCGAAGGCCCCTGGATCAATCCCAAAGGTACCTTCGGCGGCACCGGGCACGCCCGTCCCGGCCTCCTGATTCTTGGCACCAACCCTGTAACTACCGACACGGTCGGCACGGCCTTGATGGGCTACGATCCCCGCGCCACCCAGGGCACGCCCCCATTCCACAAGTGCGATAACATGCTGCTGCTTGCCGAGCAGGCGGGGCTCGGTACCGCCGACCTCAGGAAAATTGAAGTCATAGGCGGCAAGATCGCAGATCTCCGCTACAAGTTCCCCATGAGCGCCTGATGCAGAGAATCCTCGACCATTTTACCGGGGCCATCGCCAAGCTCACGCCGATGGCGGCGCTCGACATTTTCGTCGTCTCGGTCTTCGTCTACATCTTCATCATCAACATCCGTGGCCGCCGCGCCGCGCAAATTGTCAGCGGCATCCTGATCCTGCTCTTTGCTTATCTCGCCAGCATCTGGCTGCGCCTCGAACTCCTCCGCACGCTCCTCGCCACTCTTGCCCCCTACTCGGCTTTTGGCATCATCGTCATGTTCCAATCCGAGATTCGCCGCGTACTCGCCCGCATCGGACGTGCCCGCATCTTCACCTTTGGTGGCCGTCTGCAGCGCCGCGAGACCGCCGATGAAGTCATCCTCGCTCTTGCTCACCTCTCGCAACACCACATCGGTGCGCTGATCGTGATCGAACGTGACACCGGCCTCAAGACCTTTGTCGAGACCGGTGTCAACCTCGACGCCCGCCTGTCCCGCGATCTCCTGCTCAGCATCTTCTACCAAGGCGGCGCGCTGCATGACGGTGCCGTCATCGTTCAGGGAGACCGCATCGCCGCCGCCGCCTGCTTTCTACCGCTTTCGATGAATCCCGCGCGGCTGGGTCAACTCGGCACCCGCCACCGTGCCGCCATCGGCATCACCGAAGAAACCGATTGCCTGGCCCTCGTTGTCTCGGAAGAGACCGGCAAAATCTCCATTTGCGCCTTCGGCGAGATCCAGCATGGCGTCTCCATCGAATACGTCGAAGAGCAGATCACAAAACATCTCAGCCAGCCTCTCGCGCCCACGATCCATGACAATTCACAAATGGAGATCCGCCGCTCATGAGGCTCTTCACGGAAAATATCTTCGCCAAGCTTTTTAGCGTGCTGATTGCCTCGCTACTCTGGGTGGCCCTCGTCGACGAGCCGGAGCTCATCGAAACCGTTACCGTCCCGGTGGAATACCGCAACCTCGCCAGCAATCTCGATCTGTCTCCCGACGCTCCCAGTCAAATCCAGTTGCAGGTTCGCGGTTCCCGCAGCCGACTGAACGATGTTTCCGCCGAGCGAACCAACATCGTTCTCGACCTCAAAGCCATGACTCAGCCTTCTTCCCGCACCTTCACCATTCAGGAGACTTCGATCAATCTCCCGCCCACGGTGACTCTCCTTCGTTCCATGCCCTCGCAGCTTCGCGTCAAACTCGAACGCCGCCTCTACAAGGAACTCCCGGTTAAGGTCGAATTCGAAAGCCCTCTGCCCTCTAACATCAAAGTCATTTCCACCGAAATCGTTCCTGCGGTGATCAAGGTGGTCGGTCCCGAATCGCGCATTAGTCTCGCAACTTTCATTGCTACCGAGCCGATCAATCTCAATGACACGCGCATCCTCAAGCCCTTCCTTGTCCATGTCCTGCTTGCCGATCCTGAGCTTTCCATCGTCGGATCCGCGCAAGTGACAATCCGGCTACAGACCACCCGGCTACCCTAGTAAGAGCACATGGCAAGACAGCTCTTCGGCACAGACGGCATCCGCGGCAAAGCGGGCGAGCCCCCTCTCGACAAACCAACGGCCTTCGCCCTCGGTGCCGCTCTCGGTGCCTGGGCCAAGGGCCAGTCCAGCGAACCAAAGGTTCTGCTCGGAATGGACACCCGCGAATCCGGCCCCTGGCTCTCCGAAGCGGTTGCCGCCGGTCTGGTCTCGTGCGGTGTAGAGCCTCACTTCGCCGGCCTGCTCACCACGCCAGGCGTAGCTTACAACACCAAACACGGCCCCTACGTGGCGGGCGTCATGATCTCCGCTTCTCACAATCCCTATGAAGACAACGGACTCAAAGTATTCGATCACTCTGGCTTCAAACTCCCCGACGCGCAAGAGCTTGCCCTCGAAGCCGAGATACTCCGCATCCGTCAAAACGCGGTAGTCCCTCCGCTCACGCTTCCTCTCCACGAAGAGCTAGCCGACCACTATCTCGAATACTTGAGTTCCACCTTTCCGCATTCGCTCTCCGGCCTCCGTATCGTCGTCGACTGCGCCCATGGTGCCGCCTCTTACCTCGCCCCCCGGCTCTTTACGCAACTCGGTGCCACGGTCATCACAATCGCGAACCAGCCCGACGGACGCAACATCAATGCCGGCGTCGGCGCGCTGCATACAGAATTTCTTCGCGCAGCCGTGCTCAGCCACAAAGCCGATCTGGGCGTTGCCTTCGACGGCGACGCAGACCGCGCACTCTTCAAGACTTCCACCGGCATGCGCGTCGATGGCGACGCCGTGCTGCTCATCTGTGCCCGCTACCTCAAGGCTCAAGGGCGTCTCAGCGGCAACATCGTCGTCGCTACTGTCATGTCGAACCTCGGCCTCGAAATCGCACTCCGCCGCGAAGGCATCACGCTCGACCGCGCCGCGGTTGGCGACAAGTATGTCCAGGAAGAAATGCTCCGCTCCGGTGCCGTCCTTGGCGGGGAACAGTCTGGCCACGTCATTTTCCCGCAATACGCCACCACTGGCGACGGCATGCTGACAGCGCTCCGGCTCCTCGAAGCAGTTGTAACTACGGGCAAATCGCTCGACCAGCTCTGCGAGGGCTTTGAGGTCTTCCCTCAGTTGCTCGTCAATGTCCGCATCGCCCGCAAGTTGCCGCTTGAGGATCTCCCCAGCGTCCAGGCCACCATCGCCGCCTGCGAGCGGGCTTTTTCGGGCAACGGCCGCGTATTGGTGCGCTTCTCCGGCACCGAACCGCTCGCCCGCGTCATGGTCGAAGGCGACGATCTCGAAAAAGTTCGTCATCATGCCCATGCAATTGCCGCTACCCTTGAATCCGAGTTAGGCGTAAAATAGCGTTGATGCGTATACTTCTCCTTTGCTCCCTCTTCCTCTCCACTTTGGCTGCCCAAAACGTCAAACCCGCTAAACTCGGCGGCGAAGACTGGGTCCAGCTCTTCAACGGTAAAGACCTCTCCGGCTGGGTGGAAGCCGGCAAAGAAAAATGGACAGTCGATGATGGCGACATCAAAGGCGAAGCCACCTCAAAAGCTTACGGCTACCTCGTGACCGGCAAAGACTACAAGGACTTCCACCTCTCGATCAAGTTCAAGTGCGTCGGCACCGGCAATTCCGGTGTCTTCTTCCACACCGACTTCAAGCCCGGCAC
>JBKJSR010000281.1:0-2523 GCA_046594355.1 Bryobacter sp. | reverse complement strand
GCGGTCGAAACCTGCACCTACCTCCTCGCATGCTCCCAAGGCAATCTCGGCTCCGGCAACGACAATCGCGAAGTGCTCGACAGCCCGGCCTTCCTCGCCAAACTCCAACAATGGACTTCTAATTCATGAAAACCAATCGTCTGCAACAAGTCGTCGCGGAAGGCCGCATGCCCGTAGGCCACATGGTCTGGGAATTTGCCTCCCGTGGCATCGCCCGCATCCTCGATTCCGCCGGCCTCGACTTCGTCGTCTACGACATGGAACACTCCGGCTACGATCTCGACACCATCGCCGACCTCCTCGCCTGGACCCATGGCTGCTCCTTCGCTCCTTTCGTTCGCGTCCCCGAAGGCAAGTACCACTTCCTCGCCCGCGTCCTCGATGCCGGCGCGCTCGGCGTGATGGTCGCTAACGTCAAAACTCCCGAACAAGCCGTCTACATTGTCGACTCGTCCAAGTACCCTCCCTTCGGACATCGCGGGCTCGGCCTCGGTCATGCTCACAACAACTACATCGCGCCCCATCCTGCGGAATACCTCGATTTCGCCAACCGCAACACCACCGTCATCTGCCAGATCGAATCCCTTGAGGGCCTTGCCAACTCCGATGCCATCGCCGCTACTCCAGGCGTCGATATTCTCTGGATCGGCCACTTCGATCTCACCGCCAGCATGGGCATCGTAGCCCAATTCGATCACCCTGATTTCCATGCTGCCATGCGCACCGTCGTCGCTGCCGCCCGCAAACACGGCAAACTCGCCGCCATTCAACCAGGCAGCCCACAGCAACTTTCCGAATGGCGAAGCTTTGGCTTCGATGTTCTGTCCTACGCCGCAGATTCCGGTCTCTACAAAGCCGCTCTGATGGAAGCGATCGCGCGCGTTCGCGCTTGACAGTATTACTCGATCAAACAGTGCTAGAGTGGCATCACTAAGGGCAAGGAGGTCGGTTTTGGGTTCTAACCATAAGCTATTGATTTCGGTCGCGCTACTCTCTGTGACCACACTTTCCGCGGATCTCCGCAAAGCTCGCGATTTGGAAACGGGCGGCCAGATTCGAGCCGCCGAACAGGAGTACAAATCAGATGGCGGTCTCGCTTACGCCGAGTTCCTCGAACGGCGCAAACAACCTGGGGCACTGGCCGCATACGAAAAACTCAGTTCCGCTGCGGAACCGGCTACGAAACGCCAGGCCCTCAAACGGCTGATCGTCCTCTCCCTCCTCGACGGCAATAACAAAGCGGCGGAGACCTATCTCAACAGCTTCCGAACCGCCGGTGGCACCGGCCTTTCCTTCTCTACAAACGTGCGCCCCGCCGCCAGTTCGGGTTTCACCAACATTCCCGGCCCCATCCGCAGCTTTTCCCGCATGGCCGCTCTCTCGCCCGATCTCAGCCCGGACGAACTCCTGGGGGCCATTGCACGCAACATCGTCACCAACGGCTATCAGGCCGCCGGTAACAACGAAGGCCTCGATCAGACCGAATACCTGAAACTCATCTTTCGCTATTTGTCGCAGGCCAAAGAACTCGAAAAGCTCGCTCTTAAAGACCGGACCATCAATATCGAACAATGCGATTCAACCCAAACCGGTGAACTTCTCAAGGTCCTCGGCTACCGCATGCGCGGTGCCTGCGGCGGCGACATCGTGCTCGAAACCGTCAACGCCTCACGAGCCTTCCTGACCATTGATTCCGGCTTCCCGCTCTCCAATCTCGAGACTGCGCTCAAGACCGGCCGCCCCTTCGTCTACGACTACAAACCCACCGTGGTCCCGGTTCTCTACGGTCCAACTTATTGGAACGAAGTACGTGATAAAGACAAGCCCGACCAACTCTTCATTGAGTTCTTCATGTCCGACCCGCAACTCTGCCGTCTCTACCTCGGTCTTTCCAAGCTCGATCCATCTACTGCCGAAGACCTCAAAAAGGCCATGCCTGTCCAGCGCCTACGCGCCTTCTCTCACGTGCTCGACTTCTTCGGCGGCATGCTTCAGATCCGCAACGGCAAAGTCGCCGTCCCAGGTGATCCCCGCTCCGCCGCCGTCTGGGCCGATCTGGTCGGAGTCAATCCCGACAATGGTCCCGCCTTTCTCGAACGATTGATCTCGCGAGACGACGGCTGGCTCGCCGCCTACTTTGAATCGCTTTCGCGCATCGCGGGCCCGACCCTTGATTACCTCACCGAACCGAATCGCCTCCGCCGTTTTTATCTTGCCCTCCGTGGCAAAGTCACCTCTCCAGGCCCTGCCCGTCCCGTTTTTCGCGCTTCTACCGACCTCATGCTCCTTACCTCCCGCCTGCGTATGGAGACCACCGGCAAGCCCCATATTCCGGGCGACGTTCCAACCTGGAAGAGTCTCTTCATCAACCATCCCCACGGCAAGTACGATGGCAAACTCACCAAGTCCGCCCAAGGCTGGAAGGACCCCGACGACCTGATCGAAGCTCTCTTCGCCCTCTCGCGCAAAGCCGTTGACAACGAACCCCTCAAAATGTTCCTCAGCCTTTCCGACCTCAACCGT
>JBKJSR010000152.1:0-4791 GCA_046594355.1 Bryobacter sp. | reverse complement strand
CTTGCCCACGGAATATCGCACACGGGCGATTTGTTCCAATTGTTGAAGGAGCTCCCGGTTCCTGCCGGTGATCTCGATCGCCTTGATGACTCCGAACCAGTCGTAGTAAAGAGCCTTCAACTCGGCGGTGGCGCTGAGAACAACGGTCCGGTAGGTTTGCCGATCTGCCTCAGCACCGCGCCGTGCTTCCTCCGCCGCGAGGCCGAGCTTGCCAGGATAAGGAATTTCCTGCGTGACGCCAACGCCGACGTAAGCGAAGTCGCTATCCCTTAGTCGAGAGATCGGGTGGCCGACGCCGAAATTGCTGACGCTAAACTTTGGCTCCGGCAATGTGCTCACCTGCGATGGCCGTTTCATGGCGGCGTCCACGCGGTACTGAGCGCCTCGGATCACCGGGCTCTTCTTCAACATCTCCTGAACGAGATCATCCAAACGAACGATTGGTTCAACAGCAGACTCCTGTCCGCGCGCTGGAGTTGCCTGCTGCCCATGGATGGGAGCCAAGCTCAGCGCGAGGAACGATAGGAGTACGCCGGACCGCATGGGTACGGACATACACTTCCTCCTGATAATTTCCTGGGAACACGAATAGCGCGCGCCAACGCGCACGCGGGCCAAGAACAATCAGAGCCTTAGATCAAGAGTGGAAGGGATACGCGAGTGATGGGACCGGGAGAGGAAGGCGGCGAGGTGTCAATCAGTATGGGTTCGGAGACGAGGACAGTGAGAAGACTGTACGAGAAAGCCTCCACTACGACAGAATCCACCTGGGCCAAGGCCGGAAGGGAAACCTTCTCTTGTACCTGGAAGTGCTGAACTGAATCTGAACTGCTCGTTTGGCAACAGGGGTCGGCTTTTTGGGAACGGCTGCACTTGCCTTTGGTGCAACAATCCTTGGCCTGCTGGTTCGCAAACAGAAGCGGAACGCAGTCGCCACCGCGCAGAATGAGGATCATGGCAATGATCAACGTCGAAATCATCCGGCCCTTCCTCATACTTTGACTCTACTCACCATTCTCCCGGAAAGTCAATCGAGTGCCGACTGCCGGCAGCAAAAACGGTGAGCGCAGAGGGTCTGAATGGCATTGGCGAGTGGAAGGATTTTCGAGGACGTTTAGGCCCGGCGAAGATTTACGGGGTCCCAGGCGAAGGCGACGCCTTCGGTGGCGCTCTGGTTGCAGAGCAGAGCTGGAGCGGCGGCCCGGTAGCCGAAGGTGCCGTCTTCAACTGAGGGACCGCCGCCGCGGATGGAGTTAGCGAAGGCCTGGTGATGGAGCTGGTGCGCGTCGGCCTGGGGGCTAAAGCGGAACTCGTTGTCCGGCCTCGGGGCCACGGGGCCAGGAGGGTACTGTTTACGGTATTGACTGAGAAAGGCCTGCTGGTCTTTTTGCGCGAAGGTCTGGATGGTGTAGCCTGGTTCAGTTTCGCGGGGATGCTTTTCGAGACGGAGAGTGGAATAGGATGCGGTGAGGATGCCCTCGCTGCCGTAGAAGCGGAAGCCGAATTGTTCCTGTCCGACGCCGCTGGCGAGATTGACGCGCAAGGATAAATTGAATGCGGGATGGGCGGCGGACTTGGGGTAGTCGAGAATGGCCAGCATGACGTCGGGGGCATCGCGACCGTCTTTCCAGAAGCGCACGCCACCGCTGGCGAAGACCTTGGTGGGTCCGATGCTGCCGGTGACGGTGTGCAGACCGCTGAGTAAGTGGATGAATAAGTCACCGGCGACGCCAGTACCGTAATCGCCGTAATTGCGCCAGCGGAAGAGCCGGATCGGGTCGAAGGGACGTTTGGGGGCGTGGCCGATGAATCGGTCCCAATCGATGTCTTGTGGGTTGGGGTTGGCGGGGAGTGAATACTGCCAGGCACCGAGTGCGCTGTTGCGATCGAGCCAGGCTTCGACGAGATTCAGTTCACCGATGGCACCCTGGCGGAACAGCTCGCGAGCTTTGACGAAGACGTGCGAGCTGACATACTGGCTGCCGATCTGGAGGATCTTGCCGCTGGCTTTTTCGGCGGCGATGACGCCGGGGCCTTCTTCGACTTTTTGCACCATGGGCTTTTGGCAGTAGACGTGTTTACCGGCGGCGAGCGCCTCGGTGGTGATGCGGGCGTGCCAGTGGTCTGGAGTGGCAACGAGGACGGCGTCGACATCTTTGCGGGCGAGAATTTCGCGATAGTCGCGGGTGATGAAAGTGCCGGCACCATAGGTTTCCCGCATGCGTTCGAGACGGCTCTGGTAGATGTCGCAAGCGGCGATCAGCTTAGTGCCGGGCTGAATGGTGGCGTTGCGTGCGTCACCCTGGCCCATGCCGCCGGCGCCAATGAGGGCAATCTGGACCTGGTCGTTGGGGGCGAAGGGCATTTAGATTTTCACCTTTGCGGCGGTGGGATCCCAGAGGATTTGCCGTTTCTCGAAAACGCTCATGTTGCTGAGCAGCGCGGGCCCGGCGGCGCGGATGCCGAAGAGAGCATCTTCGACGACGGGCTGACGGCCGCGGAGGCTGGCGAAGAAATTCGCATGGTGGTCGAGGTGGTCGTTATAGCGCGGTGGCGGCAGGTAGCGCGCTTCGCCGTTGGCGCGTATGGAATCGGACTTCGCTTCCTGCTGGGGGTATTGCTCACGGTACTTCCTGAGGAAGTCTTCCTGGGTTGCTTTGGGGAATGTGTCGATGGTGTAACCAGGTTCAGATTCTCGAGGCTGCTTAGTAACAGTAACGCCGTTGCCAATGGTCATGATGCCCTCGCTGCCGACAAAGCGGAAGCCGCTGGTCTCGCCGGCGCCGTTGACGAAATTGACGCGGAGAGAGAGATTGAAGGCGGGGTGAGCGTCGGACTTCGCGTAATCGTAGAGGCCGAGCATGACATCGGGAACATCCCGACCGTCTTTCCAGAAGCGGAGGCCGCCGGTAGCGAAGACGCGCTCCGGCCCGATGGCGCCGGTGACGAAATGCATGCCGCTAAAGAGGTGGACAAAGAGGTCCCCGGCGACGCCAGTGCCGTAATCCCGATAGTTGCGCCAGCGGAAGAGGCGAATGGGTTCGAAGGCGTGTTTTGGGGCAGTGCCGAGGAAGCGATCCCAACTGATGGTTTCGGGGCTGGCGTCGGGTGGAATGGAGTATTGCCAGGCGCCGATGGCGGAGTTGCGGTCCCACCAGGCTTCTACGAGATTGAGTTCGCCGATGGCACCGGCCTTGAGGAGTTCCTGGGCCTTTTTGTAGACGATGCTGGAGACGCGCTGGCTGCCGACCTGGAGGATGCGGCCGGTTTTCTTCTGGGCCTCCCAGACGCGCAGACCATCGGCGGCTTTTTGCACCATCGGCTTTTCGACGTAGACGTCCTTGCCTGCTTCCATGGCTTCGATCGCGATCTGTGCGTGCCAGTGGTCGGGGGTGGCGACGATGACGGCGTCGATGTCCTTGCGGGCGAGGATTTCTTTGTAGTCGCGGGTGGTTGCGATGCTTGCGCCCCATTTTTCTTTGGCTCGGGTGAGCCGACCCTGGTAGATGTCGGCGACGGCGGCGATCTCGGTGCCACCGGCGGCGAGGGCGCTTGTTGCGTCGCTAGATCCCATGCCTCCCGCGCCGATCAGGGCGAAGCGGATTTTGTCATTGGCGGCGTAGGTTTTCTGGGGTGTCAGGGCTGCGGCGGAGGCGGCTGCGGAGAGCAGGAAGGTGCGTCGGGAAGCGCTCATGGGGATATTCTTTCACAGCTTCGCCGCTTGGGAATTCGACTATGCTTTGATTATGGCGATCTCCACTCCGATCAGTGCCGAAGAATTCGATAGGCTCTCGCAGGGAAGCGAATTGCGCCTGGAATATCTTGATGGTGAAGTAATTGAGTTGAGTACTCCGCGCCCGATTCACAATCAAATAGCCAAGCGGCTCGTTGCCCTTCTGGATCGGCATGTAATCAGCAATTCCAGTGGGCTTCTCTTTTGGTCTGATGAGTTTCGGCTGAATGAGCGGCGTCGCGTAATTCCCGATGTCGCTTTTATGATGGCTCCGAAACACCAACTGGTCGATCTCAACAGGACTCCCATCGACATAATTCCCGATTTGACTATCGAAGTGATTAGCCCCTCGGAGACTGCACTCGATGTGGAGCGAAAGATCACTGCTTATCTGGAAGCGGGCGTATCCGAAGTCTGGACCGTCTATCCCGAGGCGCAACATGTTTACATCCACTGGTCCAACACGAGCAAGCTTCTGAAGGCGGGCGATCTTGTGGAATCTGCGCTCATGCCCGGCTGGTCGTGTCCGGTGAGCGAAATTTTCGCGATCCACGTAAACATCCGCGATTAGGCCACTTTTTGGGTGGCCGTAATTAGTGCATTCGCATGAGCCCAAGTTGCCGCGCTCAGCGTTAGGCTTGGTCAGTGGTGGTGTTTGTTTGTAGCGCCTGACTTCGGGAAGGCGAGCTCGACGCTGATCAGTGCCGATGAATTCAAAAAGCTCTCGCGGGAAAGCGAAGCGTGCGTGGAATTCATGGATGGAGAGGTAATGGAGTTGAGTTCTCTTCGGCCAGGCATAATTTTATAATTCAAATTTTTTTTGCGGTACTTGATGGTCTCAATCAGCAAAACAAGCATGGCCGTTGGATCTTTGGAAGCGAATTCCAACTCCGCTCAACTCGCCGGCTGATTCCCGACCTGGCAATTGAAGTCATCCACCCTTCGGAGACTGCACTTGATGTGGAACGGAAGATCACAGCTTATCTCGAAGCTGGGGTGGGCGAAGTCTGGACGCTTTATCCGGAGCTTCAGCACATTTACATCGATGCAACAGGATC
>JBKJSR010000408.1:0-4771 GCA_046594355.1 Bryobacter sp. | reverse complement strand
CCCAAGAACCACAAAAAACCTACCAGCACCAAAAAACCACCAAAACCCCAACAAAACCCGCCAAAAATATTTCAACATTCCTCGTGAACGCCAATGTTTGCAAAATGCTAACATAACAAAGTTAACGTGATCAGCAAAGATGGACTGAAGCAGCTCACCAGCAACCACCCTGACTGCGCGACAGCCGCGATGCAGTGGTTCAGGATCGCCAAGCGCGCGAACTGGCAGAACTTCGAAGCTGTTCGGCAGTCGATCAATTCCGCCGACCTGGTAGGAAACCTGCTGATATTCAATCTGCGAGGCAACGCGTATCGCCTGATCGTTCGCGTTAACTTTAAGGGGCAAAGGCTCTATGTCGAAGCCCTGCTTTCTCACCGGGAATACGATAAGAAGGAGTGGATGAAATGGGCATGACAATCGACACCAATCTCTATCTGGAACTGCTCACCGCGCGGCCCCCTCGCACGATTGAGACGGCGGCAGACTACGCCTACTGGGCGGAGTGGATTGAGAACATCGACTTCAGTTCAAGGGCCACCAACGAAGAACGCGAGCTCGCAAACCTAATGACCATTGCGCTCAACGATTACGACCGCAAGAAGCGTCCGGAGTTGGACGCGGCCGATCCACTCGGAACCCTCCTCTTCCTCCTGGAATCGAATGCCTTGTCCCAAGCCGACCTGGCTCGACTTCTGGGGATGAGCAGAACCATGGCATCACAGATCTGCGGCGGAACGCGAGGAATCTCGAAAGCCGTAGCGTTAAAGCTCGCCGAGAGATTCAATCTGCCCCTGAGTGCATTTGTAGCCTGATTCAACGAGTGATCGGGTCACCCGTTCGCAATCCGGCCTTGATCCGCAACTCGCAGAGCTTGCGGGCAATCTCGGAATTCAGAACCACCTCCTCATAAACCTCGCCGCGCTTGGCAGGCAACATATCGCGACAAAACCGTTTTCCCAAAGCGACTGACATGCTGCATAGCTCACCCCCCCCTTCCCTCCGCAGCGCAAATTCGCCAACCGCACCGGAATCCATTCTGAAAACAATTCCCGGATACACACATGAGTCAGAAACGAATCCTGAGTCCCTCACAGCCACATCGAATGCCGAAGCCCATCTGGCCCAGCCCGTGGACCGCGAGACGCGCCGCATGAGAGCATGCAATTGGAGTGTTCGATCCTTCAAACGATTCTTCCCGCTTAAGTTTCTGCCCTTAGGATCGACCGCTCGCAGCACTATAGGCCAACCCACGGTCCGCAAGAACGTTACGCAAGGAGAACTCTATGGCCGTTGACACGCTCGAAGCCAAAGCGCATGAACTCATAGGACACCTTGGCCCCAACAAGCTTGCTGCTATCGTCCAGCTCTTGGAAGCCATGATCGAAGAGGATCCTGGCGTCGAAACGGAACCAGTCACAGACGAGGACCGTCGCCGCTTTCAGGATGGGCAAGCTTGGTTCGCCCAACGCGACGGCAAAGGCATTCCCATGGAAGACGTACTCGCCAAGTTCGGACTGAAGCCACAAGACTTCCCCCTCACCAAGTAATGCCCCGTATCGTATCGAATGGCGGGACGAAGCTCAGGCCGACCTCCGCCGACTAGACCGACCCACCGCTTTGCGGCTCTTCGACGGCATTCTCCACTTCGCCCGCACCGGTGGCGGTCATATCTCGCCCTTGCATGGCAACATGGCAGGCTCCTTTCGATTGCGCCTCGGCGACTACCGCATTCTGTTTCTGCTCCAGAACGACGTCATGCGAATCTTCGGCGTGCGCCATCGCAGCGAGTCTTACCGCTAGAAAAGTTGCCCCCAGCCGCTGCAAGCCAGCCGGTGGTCTCTCCACAAATAATATTTAATTGTAGAAAGATCACAACAGCCCAAAATTTCGGTCACTCCCCCACTGCTCTTGAATCATTCTGGCGCGACCATTCACCGATTGACCCAAATACAAAGCGATCCTTACGGATCGATACCAAATCCATACAAATCAAGAATCTGAGCCAGCAGCGCCGCTTGGCTCAGCCAACTCAGAGGTGGGCCGTTCACCGCCAGCGCGTTTTCACAGCGATCAAACAGCGCCAACGCCACTCGCTCCGGGTCATGCCGCGAACGATACAGAATTCCATCTACCTCTTCCGGATGATCATGAAACGCAAGCGACCAAGCCTGTGAAGTCTTGTATCCCAACCCATTGCTGATACTCCCCTCTGCTCCAACCTTGGTTAGGCCACTCGAACTCACAAGATCAATCAATCTCAGCTCGCTTCGTAGGACCACTTCCGACAGGCCCCTCGCTTCCAGCGTCGTTGCCGGGACCATTCGCGTGCGCAACAGGCTCCTCCCAATCGACTCCATGAAAGCGCACTCCGGATTCTCTCCCATATAGAGCACGCCATACTCCGCAGTCGGTGCATCCCATCGCTGCGTCATATCGCGCCCAAAAAACATAGGCGCATGGACCAACTGATGGCTTCGATACCAAAGGCTACCCTTGGGCAGCTTGGCAATCAGCGGTTCCCATTTGGCAAAATCCTTCGGAGGCTTCCGCCCCACGCTCTAAGCTCCCGCCTCGCCGAACGCCTTCGCGGCTTGAATGACAACTTCGAGGGGAATCTGCCTCCGCCGCAATGCATCAAGCGGGCGCTTCCCATCCAGCGCATCATTGGGGTTCAGAAAAAAACTGATCTTCTCCCAGCCATCGAGATCCCGAATTTCCTTCAACACAATTTCGATTCCCTTGACTCCGAACTGCCACGCCGGATAGTGATATCCCTTGGTACCAAGCTGAACGGCGATAATCGTGGCCTCATTCCGCCGCTTCGTAATGGCCTGTGGCGTAACCTTGAGCAAGGCCGCCACCTCAGCGGTAGTTTTGGTTCCGCCTTCACTGTCCAGCAACTCCCGTTTCAGCTCAATGCCCCGCATCCGCGCCTTTGCCAAAGGATCTTCCGTCAAAGGTAAAACTGCGGTTTCTGGCCGCCCTAGAAGATAGCTGAGAACTGCAAAATCGTTTGGTGCTTTTGCCGCCTCCAACAGCACGGATTCGTCCAGTGTCGCTAAGCTGCCAATGGCTCTCTGGCAGCGTTCCCAAACAACGGCGCGAACTCCATAAGCTTCAGATCGCATCGGAAAATCTGAAAATTCTAGGCGAAGCTTTTCTTCATCGGGCAAGGTGTTTTTCTCAAGCGAAGCTCCGCTATGCTGGGCTGTTCGGACCAATTGCTTCGTCTTGGCGGGCAAAAACTTCGGGACATCACTTTTTTTGACTTCGTGAATAAGACTTTTGGTTGCCATAGTTGTTCCTGCTTTGAGCATACAACTTCGACAACCAGGGATACGCTAGAGTGCCGCATTGCAACTGACGATAGACCAATGCTGGATTAACGCGGACATCAATCCGAAGACATCGGGTGGCCAGGGTGGAATCGGACAGAGTGGAATCGGCCAGGGTGGAATCGGACGTTATTCTCGTCCGCAAGGTGGGGAATGAAAAACGTAAGCAGCTCACCAACCGTCAGCGGCTTGGCAGGAGTGCTCTTCATACGACAATCCGGATCGACTTGCCGGGCCAGTTAGAGGTTGGGAACGGTTGCGCGGCGGGCGGGGATTCCAGATAGGTAAAGAGCATATTGTCCTGCTTGGCCGCGCCTCCATTTTACAAACAATTGCAACCGGAGCCACTCCACTCGATGATGGAAGCTGCTGGCGGGGGACAAAAATCGGAGCGCCATGCACGCCCACTATCGCTCACTCAAATCCACAAGCGAATCCAGCTAACTGATCCAGGTCAGGGCATCCTCATCTCTTACCTTCTCCACTGACGCTTCGATCCCGTCTCACCATGCCAATCCGGAATTCAGATCTGGGTTACGATCAATCAGAAAGCACCTCATGGATTACGTCGAGCAAAGAAACAACGGCCTCTATGTAGCGGGAACCCGCGTATCGCTCGCATCCGTGGTCCACGAATTCCGCAACGGCGCTGCCCCGGAAACCATTCTGCGATCCCTCCCGATGCTCGGAACTCTCGAACGCGTTTACGGTGCCATCATTTACACTCTTGCCCATCCAGAGGAAGTAGATCGATATATGGCCGACCAGGAACAACTCTGGCAGCAAGGCCGCCGCGACCAGCCACTCCCAGCAGATCTAAACCAGCGCATCGAGCAGGTCCGTAAAACCGCCTCGACGACTCTCTGAAGCACTGATCCCAGGCCGACTCCGACCCCTATTGCTATTTCGTCCGCAGCATCAATTCCTCACGCAACGCTTTCCATTCCGCTGTCATACCCTTCTCATGGGCAGAACGCGCAATCGCTTCGATCAACTGATACACGCGCGTCGTGTTCCCTTGCGGGATTGCTCCACCCGCCACCGTCCCATCCCAATCCCGCGCTTTTCGAGTCGCAGCCAGCACCCGTTCCATCGGATAATGCTCTGCCTTCAACTTTCGCTTGTTGTACCCGCCGAGTTCTCTCCGCAGCAACGCCTCGGCCTCGCCCGCATCAGTGATCCCTGCCGTAACATCAGTCCCCACCCAGTGCAGCAGCAACCAGAATTCAAAACATGGCTTGCTGATCGCTACCTGAATTCCCGCATCTCTCGCCTGCTTGAGTGCGTTTGAGAACGAAGTCAAATGAGTGCCCTCCAGATAATGGTCTGCATCGAGAAGCGCCCACTTCTCATCCTCCTCCATCGCATCCGCCTCAGACCGCAACCGCTCAACCACCCGCTCCGCCGCCTGCGACTCGTCCCCTGCTCCAAGCGCA
>JBKJSR010000403.1:0-5793 GCA_046594355.1 Bryobacter sp. | reverse complement strand
TGATGGCAAAATTGTCGATACGCTCAAAGGCGTCCGGATGCGCCTGGGCGATCCCGTACCCGTCAAGTTCAATCTTGCCGAACAGGCAGCCAAGCAGCAGGCCATGCAAAAGGCCGCTGAGACAGGCGTAATCACCAAGGAAATGGAACGAGACATGAGCCCCGAGCAGAAGGCCGCCCTCGAAAAGCAGGCGAAGGAACGCTCGGAATCCATGAAGAAAAACAAGGAATTGAACGATTCCTTTAATAGCGGCATGGAAGCAATCAAGGCGGGCAACTTTGAGGCGGCAGTTGAGTCGCTGGAAAAGGCAGTTGTCCTCGACCCCAAACAGCATGTGATCTTCGGCCAGCTTGCGGACGCCTATGGCAGTCTTGCCAAGGCGAAGACCGGGGCCGAAAAAGATGCCTTCAACGCGAAGTCGCTCGATGCCTTTAAGAAAGCGATTGAGTTGAAGCCGGACGATGCGGCTTACTTCAACAACTACGGTCTGGCGCTCGCCCGCTCTGCAAAGTTCGACGAGGCGCAAGAGAATTTGAACAAGGCAGCAGCCCTCGATCCTGCGGGTGCGGGACGCTACTTCTACAATCTCGGCGCACTGCTTATCAATGCCGGACAAAACGAACCCGCCGGAATCGCCTTCAAGAAAGCTGTCGAAGCAGACCCGAATTACGCCGATGCCCACTATCAGCTCGGCATCTACTACACCGGCAAGGCTACGGTTGATGCCAAGACGGGCAAGATGACCTTCCCTGATGGCGCACAGTCTTCGTTCGAGAAATATCTGGCGCTTAAGCCGGATGGTCCGTTCGCCCCGAGTGCCAAGGGCATGATCGAAACCATGGGTGGCACGCTCCAGACGACCTACGTTAATCCCGACTCGAAGAAGTCCGCTCCTGCGGCGGCTCCCAAGAAAAAGAAGAACTAGCCGTTCTTTACAGCTAAAAAAAGGGCGGCTCACACGGGCCGCCCTTTTTCTAATTTGACTCGAATACCATGATCAAAGCACTCATCGCGCTCCTTTTCGCCGCCATCGTCGCCGCCTTCATCCGCGCGATTGTCGCCATGATCTCGAAAGAGGTCACGCAGATGGTGAATCCGGATCAACCGAAGTCCGCGCCACAAGACCCGCAAAATCCCCAACAAGGCGCCGGCACATCAACTCCGCTCAAAAAATGCCTAGTCTGCGGCACTTACGCTCCTGCCGAGCGTCTCGTTCTGGGCCAATATTGTTCCGACGCCTGTGCCTCAAAAGCCTCCTAGCGCGGCACAATAGAAAGCGTATGCTCCTATCCGAGATTGCCGCCCGGCTGAACTGTTCCCTCACCGGCGATTCCGACCCCGACATCCACTCTCTTTGCGGAATGGACCAGGCCGGCACCGGCCAGCTTACGTTCCTTGCCAATCCGAAATATGCTCACAAGGTCAAAGCTTCACAAGCTGCGGCCATCATCGCAGCCCAGCCTTCTCCGCACTTGCCTACGCTGATTTCCACCAATCCCTACCTCGACTTTGCTCGCGCCCTCGAATTGTTTTATCAGGCACCACAACTTCCGACAGCAATTTCGCCTCAGGCTTTCATATCCTCTTCTGCCGCGATCGGGGAGGGTGCATCCATCGCCCCCTTCTGCTATGTCGGCGATAACGTCACCATCGGCAGGAATGCGACTCTTCATCCTCATGTTGTCATCTACGCCGGGGCACAGATCGGCGACAATTTTCTTGCCCATTCCCATTCCGTTGTCCGCGAATTCTGCCGCATCGGCAACCGTGTCATTCTCCAGAACAACACTGTGATCGGCGGCGACGGCTTTGGCTTCGCCAAGCGCGCCGATGGCTCACACCACAAGATCGTTCAATCCGGGATCACCGTCGTCGAAGACGATGTGGAGATCCAGAGCCTGACCAACATCGACCGCGCCTCCATGGGCGAAACCCGCATTGAGCGCGGCGCGAAAGTCGATTCGCTGGTTCAGGTGGGTCATGCCTGCGTTGTCGGCCCCGACAACATCATCTGCTCTCAAGTCGGCCTTGCCGGCTCGACGATCCTTAAAAAATCCGTCCTGCTTGCAGGGCAAGTTGGCGTCTCCGGTCATCTCACGATCAACGACAACGCCGTGGTCTATGCCCAAAGCGGTGTGGGTCATGACGTTGAAGCCGGCCACATCGTCTCCGGCTCCCCCGCATTCGACTTCCGGGAATGGCGGCGCGCCATCACTGCTTTTCCCAAACTCGGCGAAATGGTGCGCACTCTTCGCGACCTGGAATCACGCCTCAAGTCCCTTGAAGAAAGCACGCATCCAAATGAGTAATCAGCCTACCCGCGACCAGCTCGCTTACGAGAAACCCGAGTTCCTGAATTCCCAAGAGGGCCGTAGTGTCCGCATTCTTTCGGAATATCTCGACCCACTCCGCGAATTCCGCCTGCACCACATCCACGATACTCTCGTGTTCTTTGGCTCAGCGCGCATTCCCTCGCCTGAGGATGCAAGCTTTGCCGGTCACCCCATGGCCCGGTATTATGACGAGTGCCGCGAGCTCGCCCGCCGCCTGACCGATTGGTCGATGAGCCTGACAGACACGGAGCGTATGTTTGTTGTCTGCACCGGTGGCGGCCCAGGCATCATGGAAGCCGCCAATCGCGGGGCACAGGATGCCAACGGCCTCTCCATCGGACTCAACATCGGCTTGCCGATGGAGCAGATGCCGAACCCTTACATCACTAAAGATCTCAGCTTTGAATTCCACTACTTTTTCATGCGCAAGTTCTGGTTCGCCTACCTTGCCAAAGCTCTGGTCGTGTTTCCAGGCGGCTTCGGGACCCTGGACGAACTCAGCGAAATTCTCACGCTCGCCCAAACCCGCAAGCTCCACAAGCGCATGGTCTGTCTGCTCTATGGCACTGCTTTCTGGAAGAAAATCATCAACTTCGACGCTCTGGTTGAAACAGGCATGATTGGCATTGAAGACATGAAGCTCTTTGAATTCGCCGATGACGTGGACACGGCTTTTGCAATTCTCAAGGATGGCCTGACAAACTTATACTTGAATCCGGAGGTTCCGCTGCCCGAAGCCGAAATCAATACGCCGGCCATCGCCAGTTCCCGCGTGTGACGCCACTCATCACCCCTCCCCGCAAGTTGAATTTACGCGAGGCCACCAGTCGCATCGGCTGGTGGGAACGGATTTTTGCGCTCTTTTTTCTCCTGCTGCTGGGCTCGGTCTATCTGAGACTGGGAGAGTTATGGTTTGCGATCTCCATCATGGGTTTGATCGCCACCGCCCCAGTCGCCATCTGGCGTTTGGGTAGATTGATGCTTCGCGGCCTGATCTGGCGCCTGCGCAATCGGCTCGTCGTTGCCTATATCTTTGTCGCCCTCGTACCTCTACTTTTGCTCGGTACGCTTAGCGCGGTCATCACTTACTTCATCACCGGCCAGATGGCGATCTATCTCGTGAATAGCGAACTCGACCGCCAGGTTGGGACGCTGCGAGGGGCGGCGGAATCGGTGCTCCGGGTTCCTCCAGACCGCCGCCTCGCTTCTATTGAGCGGCTGGGCAGCTACTTTGAAGAACGCTTTCCGAATTTTGAAATTCGCTTGGATCAGGCCGAGAGTTATGTGTACCCTTCCGGGGCCAGTATTGAGAAGGCTCCGGCCACGCTAAAGGACAACGCCGGCATTCTGCGCAAGGCGAACGAATACTACATCTGGGCTCATATCCGTTCGGCCGACGGTGAGGTCACGGCCATGGCACCGCTCTCCGCCACTTACCTTTCGAGCCTGGTTCCGAAACTTGGCCCTGTTTCGCTCCGCGGCACTGTCGAGGACACGGGCTCGGGCTTTCGCATTCGCAGGCGCAAGAACACCGCGAAGACACCCACCGTCACCCCAGCCGAGGTGCGCGTCCCCGAACCGATTAACCGGGCCGACTTCCAACTCACCTGGTTTAGCGTAGTTCCCGTTGTGTTTTGGGACGAAGCTTTGAGCTCAGGCAACGGCGTGCTTCTTCTGCAGTCCCGCATCTTCACGGTCCTCAAAGTCATCTTCTCGTCGCGTCAGGATTGGGACCAGAATTTCAGCCTTGGCCCGCTTATTTTTCTAGCCTCGCTCTTCCTGATCTTCGAGATCATCGCGCTCATTATTGGCGTCACGCTCACGCGCACGATTACCAACACCGTCCACGACATTTACGAAGGCACCAACCGCGTCATGGAGGGTAACTTCTCGCATCGCATCTTCCTGAAGGGCCGCGACCAACTGGCGCAGCTTGGCGAATCCTTTAACCGGATGACTGAAAATCTCGAGCGGCTGCTACGGGTTGCGAAAGAGAACGAACGTCTGAACGCAGAACTCGAAATAGCCAGCGAAGTGCAGCGCCAGCTTTATCCCAAATCCGTTCCGGCTTCCCCTCACCTCGCCCTGACGGCCCACTATCAGCCAGCGCGCATGGTTTCTGGCGACTACTTCGATTTCCATCGTCTCTGCGAACACGAGCTGTGTTTTTCGATGGGCGATGTCGCCGGTAAGGGAATCTCGGCGGCCCTTCTCATGGCTACGGTGCAGTCGAGCTTTCGTTACCGTATTCAGAATGCCAGAACCAACCTCTGCTGCTCGGAAATTGTGACCGAGCTTAACAAGCAGCTTTATGCCAACACGGCCCCCGAGAAGTTCTCCACTTTCTTTCTTGGTATCTTCGACGAAAACACCTCCATTCTTCGCTATACCAACGCCGGCCATCTTCCGCCGATCCTGATCCGCAAGGGCGAAGCGTCACTGCTCGCAGTGGACGGTATGGTTGTCGGCGCCTTCCCGTTTGCAAAATACGAAGAGAGCTCCATTGTGCTCGAATCAGCGGACATTCTTCTGCTTTACACCGACGGCATATCAGAGCCGCAGAACGATTATGACGAAATGTTCGGCGAAGACCGGCTCATCGAAGTCGTCAAACGCAATGCTCATCTGAGCGACAACGGCATCATTGAAGCGGTTATGCAGGCGGTCAACCAGTGGACCGGATCTACCGAGCTACAGGACGACATGACCATGCTGATCGCCCGCAGGTCCTGACCCGCCATGGAAATTCTTCGCCGTCGCGCACTCTTCTTTTTCGGTCTGATGCTGGCGCTGATTGTCTTTGGCACCTCCGGTTATGTCATCGTCGAACGTTACCCCTGGTTCGACGCGCTCTACATGACGGTCATCACGCTCACCACCGTCGGATATTACGAGGTCAGGGCTCTTTCGACAGCCGGCCGTGTATTCAACATGATTCTTCTCCTCGTGGGGGTGAACGCCATCCTCTTCGGAGTCGGCATGATGACCTCCACGATTATCGAGCTCCAGCTCGACCACTACTTCGACCGCAAAAGGAGACAACGCATGATCGATTCCCTCCACGATCACTTCATCATCTGCGGCTTTGGCCGTGTCGGCCGCGGTGCCGCCTACGAACTCATGCGAGCCAAGGTTCCACTCGTCGTCATCGACAACAACGAAGACCGCATCGAGATGGTCATCAAGGCCGGCATGCTCGGAGTACTTGCGGACTCGACCCGCGACGAAAGCCTGCGTGGCGTCCGCATCGACCGCGCCCGTGGACTGGTCGCCGCCCTGGCCAGCGACGCCGATAACCTTTTTCTTACACTGTCGGCAAAAACGCTCAACCCAAAGATGACAGTTGCCACACGCGCCAACGAAGACGAATCTGCCGCCAAGCTACGCCGGGCTGGTGCCGACGCTGTCGTCTCCCCGTATGGCGTTACCGGTTCGCGGCTCGCCCAATCCCTGATCCGCC
>JBKJSR010000648.1:0-3136 GCA_046594355.1 Bryobacter sp. | reverse complement strand
GGGACGATCAACGGACCGCAGCGGGCATTTACGTTGCAGGCGAGCGGACAGTTGATGAATGCCGAGGCCTTCAAATCGGTGATCGTAAGCTATCGCAGCGGCTCGCCGGTACGCCTTGAGGAACTGGGACGGGTGATCGACGGAGTGGAAGACGATCGCACGGCTTCATGGTTTTGCGACGAATCCGGATGCCGGCGTTCGATTGTACTTGGCATTCAGCGGCAGCCTGGCACGAACACGATTGCGGTTACGGACGGCATCAAGAAACTGATGCCGCTATTCAAGACGGAACTGCCTCCTTCGGTTGAGATGAAAGTCTTCTACGACCGCTCGGATACGATCCGGGAATCATATAAAGACGTGCAGTTCACGATGCTTTTAACCCTCGTGCTTATCGTGGGCGTGATCTATCTTTTTCTACGGAATTTTTCGGCGACGCTGATTCCGAGTCTTGCGCTGCCCTTCTCGATCATCGGCACATTCGCGGTGATGTACCTGTGCGGGTACTCGCTCGACAACCTTTCGATGATGGCCCTGATTTTGGCGATCGGGTTTGTGGTGGACGATGCGATCGTGATGCTCGAAAACATCGTTCGTCACATGGAAATGGGCAAAGGACCGATGCAGGCTGCTCTCGATGGATCGAAGGAGATCAGCTTCACGATCGTTTCGATGACGATTTCTCTGGCGGCGGTGTTCATTCCGATTCTCTTCATGGGTGGAGTGTTGGGTCGGCTGTTCAAGGAATTTGCGGTTACGATCTGCGTGGCGATTCTGATCTCCGGAGTTGTATCGGTAACGCTGACGCCGATGCTCGCGAGCCGATTTCTGAAGGGACATCACGGACAGCGTTCGAAGTTTTATCAAGTGACCGAGCGGTGGTTTGAGGCGTGGCTGCATTCTTACGACCGCAGCCTGCAATGGGTTTTGCGGCATCGATTGAGTACGATGTTTGCTTCGCTGCTGATTCTGATTGCCACGGGCTGGCTGTTTGTCGCCGTTCCGAAGGGTTTTATTCCCGAGCAGGATACGGATCAAATGACGGTAATCACGGAGGCGCAGGAAGGCACTTCGTTCACCCAGATGGTGGAGTATCAGAATCAGATTGCAGAATTCCTGAGGCAGGATCCGGCGATCGAATCGCTGGTGTCGAACGTGGGCGGAACGGCCTCGGCTGCCCTAGGAGGCAACAATTACGGGCAGATTGTGGTCCACCTGAAACCGCGCGACCACCGGACGGAACTGGTAAACCAGATTATCGAAAGGATTCGGCCGCAGATTTCGCAATTCCCGGGGATCAAGGTGTATCCACAGAATCCTCCGGTGGTGCGCATCGGCGGGCTGGTCTCGAAGAGTCTTTACCAATACACGCTGTACTCGCCGGATAAGCCGGCGCTCTATGAGGCCGCGGCTGAACTTACGACGGAATTGAGTAAGTTGAATTCGCTGGTGGATGTAACCAGCGATTTGATGATCAAATCGCCGCAGGTGAAGATCGAAGTGGATCGCGACAAGGCCGCGAGCATGCAGGTGAACGTGACGCAGATCGAGAATGCGTTGTTTGACGCTTATGGTCCGCGCTGGGCATCGACGATTTACTCGCCGGTGAATGAGTACAAGGTCCTGCTTGAGTTGATGCCCGAGTATCAGTCGGATCCGAAGCTGCTTTCGATGCTCTATTTCAAGGCGAACAATAACAATCTGATTCCCCTCGATGCGCTGGCCAAGGTTGAGCTCGACAGCGGCCCATTGGCGATCAGCCACTACGGGCAGCTTTCGGCGGTGACGGTGTCGTTCGGGATGAGGCAGGGAGCTTCTCTCGGGACGGCGCTCGATGAAGTTGCCGCCACGGCGAAACGGGTGTTGCCGGATACAGTAAGCGCGAGTTTCCAGGGAGCGGCCGAAGCCTTTCATGGCTCGCTGGGGAATCTCTGGGTGTTGCTGGCGGTAGCCCTCGCGGTGGTTTATATCGTGCTGGGAATTTTGTATGAAAGCTTTATCCATCCGGTCACAATTCTGTCGGGATTGCCGAGCGCAGGCTTTGGCGCACTGCTGACTCTGTATCTATTCAAGATGGATTTGAGTATCTATGCTTTTGTCGGATTGATTATGCTGATTGGCATTGTGAAGAAGAATGCCATCATGCAGATCGATTTCGCGCTGGATGCGGAGCGTGAGGGAATGAGTCCGGACGAAGCGATCTACCAGGGATGCCTGGTGCGATTCCGCCCGATCATGATGACCACGATGTGCGCATTGCTTGGTGCGGTGCCGATTGCGATCGGTTACGGCGCAGGTGGTGAAGCGCGGCAGCCGCTCGGTCTGGTGGTGGTGGGTGGCCTATTGTTTTCGCAATTGGTGACGCTGTACCTGACGCCGGTGGTTTACACGTACATGTCGAAGCTTTCGCGCAAGCGGGTTGTGGAAGCGATCGGGACAAGACCGATTGCGCCTCTGCCCGCCTGATCCTACCTGGCACGGCTGCAACGACCCAAACACGTCCAGAGGCCCGAAATAAAGGCTTCTGGCTCTTTGAAGCCTCTCACCCGTTATGTAAGCGCGGAGCAGTCCAATTCCCGATTGAAATCAATCCCTTCCGGGAGATCGCATCGCCGAACTGCGGTTTCCAGGCTGGTAACGGTGAGAGAATTGCTGGCTGATTCCTGTAGGCTTCCGGACGTCGGCTCTTCTTGAACGATCTTGCCGCATATCGTCTTTTTTTTCGCAGGCCAAGGCAAATTGCCACCGCTCGATGAGTCGGCTGGAGCAGCAGACCCAGGAAGCACTTCATCTCTGCCGCGCCAAAGTGCTAAGTGCGCTTGTGATGGAACGAGAAGAAAGCTGCCGGCCAGCCATTGCGGCGAAGGGTTGTTGGGCTTGAGCGGCCAGCCAACCTGACGGCGACATTGAAATCGACGGCGTGTTACCAGTGGCCGATGAGGGGCGCGAGCCCCTTCCAGCTCATGTGAAGGCCGAGGTAGCCGAACACGACGCTCATGGCGACCTGAAGAGTTTGAGCGGGAACTTTAGTTCCGAGCCAACTGCCGAATAAAGCACCAGGGATGCCGCCCAAAAGCAGCTTGAAAACCAGAGCCTGATCGACATGGCCGAAGAGGACATGGATGCCGCTGCCGAC
>JBKJSR010000462.1:0-10181 GCA_046594355.1 Bryobacter sp. | reverse complement strand
GCAGTACTACCACCAGTACGCCGATCATCGTCCAAATCCACATTTCTCCACCCATCCATCCATGCATACCGCCCATCCATCCATTGTTACGGTTCATAAAGCTCCTATTTTTAAATTGCAACCTGCCAACCTCTCAAGAAGGCGGCTGTGGGATAGCCGGTTGATCTCTAAGCCGGACAGCGCAAGCCCGCGACCGATTCCTTTGCTCGAATGCGGGCAGATTCGCCCGTGCCTGCTCTAAAGATCAACTGCGAAGGGAAACCTGCATTTCGGAGGGCCAACTGTCGACCGCCTTCTTAGTCTGCAGGCCTTTCCCGGGAAAACTGGAATACAAGGTACTCCCGCGTAAATGAAAGGCATGTGCCGGTCACGTAGGCGGATTGTTCCACTGTCGGCCATACGGCCGACAGTGAGGTTGCAACTGTTAGTGCTTCGCCATTTTGCGGCATTCTTCAGCGCATTTATGGCAGGCCTCAGCGCATTGCTTACAATGCTCCTGTTTGTGTCTGGCGCATTCGTCGCCGCACGCTTGGCAAATCTTGGCGCATACCGCGCAAAGCTCCGCAGCATACGATGAGCCGCGTGCCATAAACTGAGCAGCCAGACTGCAAATATCCGCGCAGTCCCGGTCCAATTGGATACAGAGCGCCATCGTCTTGATGTCTGGCTCTTGCAGGCAACTCGCCGCGCAGTGTTCGCACGCGGTAACGCAGGCGTTGCAGGCGTCAATACAGCTTTCAAACTTTTCGTGAGGCATAACGTTTCATTCCTTTAATTTTGATTGTGTTTGATTCAACAATTCGGCTATCTTGCAAAATCGCTGGGGAGAACTGGATATTGGCATCGTTCAGGCCGTTTCAGGAGACCCACCCGTTTGTGAAGCCCGCCTGCTTCAGGCCATGGACTATGTAAGGGCACTGTCGCATCAGTCGCCATAGCAACTCCGTGCGATAGTTTTCGATCATCAACACGATCGGCCCCTGATTGAGTCCGAAGTGCCATGGCGACACCCACCAGCCATACGGATTGCCGGGGACTCCCGGATGGGACGGGTTGAAGGATGCCTTAAAACCGTAGGAATTAAACTGCGTCATCTTAGCCTGATGAATGCAGTGGTGGAGTGCTGGTAGCACGATGTCGGGCGCGAACGGCAGCGACGCTACCAGAGCCCAGGGGGACAGGGTGCCGTCGTCAGGTCCGTACGGTACGCCACGCCCTACGTAATCGAGAAACTGCCGCTCGATGCCGTTGATTTTCTGAGTATCCGGTCCAGGGCCTTCACTTGCCGTGATTCCCCAGCAACAGGGACCGTAGTCCTTAAAGCGTCGCGGGTTGTCGATTGCGTATTCCCGTTGGACATGAGTTGCACGGCGGCTGTTCTCGAAATAGTCGATACCTTTGTCGAGCATGAATGCGTCCTGGATGCCGCGAAAATCGATCCACACGTGCGAGAGTTGGTGCGTGAACAGTGGCCCCGCATAAAGGTATTCGTACCCGTAAGCGTGTTCCCACCGGTAAGTCGAGGTCCATGCTGCATAGCTACTCGGGGGCAACGGATGGGTCGGCGAGCCGAGCGCCAGCATATACAGCAACAATGCCTCGTCGTAGCCCTCCCAACGATATGGGAGAAATCCGCTTTCAGGCCGCCAGCCATGTGTTACGGTCGCTCCGCCGTTTTGTGCCCATTGCCAGTCGGCGCGGCGGTAGAGTGCGTCGGCGAGGGTGCGTATTTCCTGTTCTTCAGGAGTGGCCCCATTAAAGTAGATCGCCGCCACCAAACCGCCTGCCAGAAGAAAAGCGGTGTCAACTGTAGAGAGTTCGCATTGCCAAACTCGTCGCCCGGTGTTCATGTCCAGAAAGTGATAATAAAAGCCATGAAACCCGGTCGCGTCTGGCTCAGGGCCTTGCGGGCTATTCCTGAAAAAGCGTAGCGTTACAAGCGTTCGTTCTACCGCCGCAGCCCGTGACATAAATCCGCGTTCGACACTTACCGGGTAGCAAGCCAACGCTAGGCCGGTAGCGGCGATGCTAGACGGCCAATCCGGCGCTGTCTTGTCGATCACCAGACCGTTGGACGGGTTTGTCTCGTGCAAAAAGTAACCGAACGTTTCCCGTTGTAGCTTTTCCAATTCGGAATCGACGCTGAGATCCGTTGTCTTCAGGGTTGCACCAAGGTTCGCCGGTTTCGAAGTTGACTCGGTCCGAACCAAACCGGCACCTTGCGGCGGCATTGGTTCGGCCATGATTCCTGCAAACGGGTTCACTTTCATTTCTCGTACTCAAACATTTCTTCGACCTTACGGATGCGGTTGTCCACTTTTCTACCGCGTATCGAGATGGTGAATGCTGACTGTGCCGCAGCAACAGCCGGCCTTGTCCACCACCGGCAAGCTCGTCGTGCGATGTTCATGGAGTTTCCGGCGCACTTCTTCAACCGAATCGCCCTCCCCGCAACACGCGGAAACGGGCTGCATGATCTTTTCGACTCTAACTTCTGAAGCGCGCAGGTCGTCGGCCGCAACATTGCAACACACGTCGCGCTCCGTGACGACGCCGACCAGCGCCAGAGTTTTGGTATCCGTAACTACGGGCGCACAGCCGCAGCCTGAATTGCGGATCGCTTGCGCGGCCTGGGCCGCAGTGTCTTTCGGCGTACAGCACGAAGACTCTTCGATTGGTTTCATCACATCGCTACAACAACTCATTGTTTTATTCCTCCCACTTGTTTGAGATCGAAATTCATATCCAACCGCTACACGGAATTCGCTAATGATGTTTGTAATATCCGACACCACGGATGTCGTTCCAGGATGTGGTTTGATGACACCGGTAACACTGAGTCGCCTTGGCCGCTCCACAGCATCCGGCAACCCGCTCATCTTCCTGGCCGGCAATCTTCTTCGAAATCATGTCGAAGTGCATCATGTAGTGACTCGGCGGTGCCTGGTGGCACTGAGCGCAGTCCAGATTGCTGGGAGCTGGATGCTGAAATCCGGCAATCCTCCAATTGACGGTTAGGTGGCACTGGGCGCAGTCTTTGCCGAAGAAACCCAAGTGCCGGTCTTTGGTGGCGTGGCATCCATTGCAGTTAAGAGCCTCACGAGAGGAACTCTCATCAAGCTGTCCAGGGATACGAATCCCTAGCCAAGTCTCCATGGACTTGAGGGTGGTAGCGCTGGCCGCGTCTGTTGGAGCCGCTCGGGCAAGGGTCCGGGCACCGATCTTGGCGAGTTCCACATGGTCCATCGGGATAGGGCGGATATTCGTGCTTTGATGCTCGATGTGGCAGGCTGCACACTCCCCGATACTCGCGTGGAAGGCTGTAGGCTGGCGGCCGAGTAGCCGTTCTGCGTTCGCATGGCAGGCCGTGCATTTCGCGGTCGTCACGCCGATGTTTGTCTCGTGGCACGACGCGCATCGATCACCCAGATAGGCATGGCGAGCCGACAAAGGACCCGGACTGACAAACTGCTTTAGCGCGGATGATGCGGGCCCATAATGAAGCACGGCGAATGTCGCCGCAGTGCCCGCAGCAACGATGAGCGCGACCCAAAGTAGCAGCGCCTTCATCTTAGCCACCTCAGTCCGAAGTAAACTCCAGACCCGATGTGTAGCGCGAGCAACAGATACAGGGCCACTGACAGCGCGATGTGCAGCTTCAGGGATCTGCCGAACCAGCGCTTGAACAGCTCATGCGTGCGGACCGCGTACTCCAGGTCCGCCACGCAGTCGGCGGTGCGGATGACCTCACCGGCAGGGCCGCCGTATGGAATCCCGATCCCCATTGATGCCAGCCCGGCAGCCAAGAGGGGCGCTCCCGGAAGGGCACTCAATTCCGCAGGAGCGTTCGCGAGCTCTCCCCAAGCGTGGTCGAGATCGCCCCTGGCAGTTTGCAGGAGGATCAATTTGTCTTTAATCTCCTGGTTGACGTAGGTGAGCAGATAGCGGACGGCAAACCCACTCACGACGACCAGCAGCATCACAGCCGTTAAGGTAATTCCCAGCAAGCTGTCGAACTTGTGACCCGTGTGAATGATCGCCAGTAATGGACCCAGGATGCCGGTGTAGACGTGTAGGGTGAGAAGTGACTGCAGCGGCACGTGCTTTGTGATTCGAACGCGGAGGAAGGGAATACGCTTGGCGATTGGGTAGGCAAGCGGGACGGTCATGAGCAAGGCCGCCGCTATTCCGACCGCCGATCCTATGCCGCTACCCGGAAAGCGGGGAGACTGATGAAGGAAAAAACCCAGCCAAGCCAGCAACAAGACGGTAACGCCGCCTGTGAGGATGATGCTCTCGCGTTCTTTCATGGCTAGGCTTCCACTGCGACCTCGCCTATTGGTTTGGCTTGGCAGGCAAGAATGATTTCGTTGGCTTTGTCGTTGTCGTCAAGCCCGTCTTGCACCTCCATCTCAACCTCGCCGGAAGTCATCTTCACCTTACACACGCCGCACGTGCCGACGCGGCAAGAGAATTCGATTCCGATGCCCAGTTCTTCCGAGAGTTCTAGAATGGTCTGCTTCGGCGGACTATCTCCGCTCTTGAGATCGACGTGGATTTTGGCCGACTTGTTGTTCTTCGAAAATGTGACGAGCGGGCCGGTCGCGGGGGCGGTCGGGGTGGCCGTGGTCCCTGGGGGAGCCGGCGTGGGCTTGACAGTGCCGAAAGATTCAGTCTTCAAGCGTTCCGGCGGAACTCCAATCTCTGTGAGAAAGGCCTTGATCGATTCCATCATCGAAGGTGGACCACACACATGGACTCTCCGCGCAGCCAGATCGGGAATCGACTGCGTGAGCCATTCCCTGGTAATGCGCCCGCGAGGACCTTTCCAGTCCGTGCCCTCTGGCTTGGAGATTGTGACCAGAAGGTGCAACTTCGGATTTAGGCGGGCAAGCGAGGCGAGTTCATCCGCAAAAATAAAGTCGGCCAGAAAGTGGCACGTATATACAAAGAAGATGTCGCCAGGCCATGACCGCTCGGTGAGATATCGGGCAATGCTCATCATCGGCGTAATGCCCACGCCGGCCGAGATGAGAACAATGCTGTCCGCTTCGGCTCCGGTAAAGGTGAATTTTCCGACCGGGCCTCCCGCGTCAATCTGGTCGCCCAGCTTGAGCAAATCGGCGAAGTGCCGCGAGACAGCGCCTCGTGGCTCGCGCCTGACAGTCAGTTCGACATACTCGCGTTGCGTCGGAGAAGAGGAGATGGAGTAGGAGCGGTTCATCTTCGCACCTCCGATCCAGAACGTGACGTTCAGGAACTGGCCGGGCAGAAAGCTGAATGGGAGGGAGCGGTCGCTGGAAGAGGCGAAGAAGCGGAAGGTTTTGACACCAGGCGTTTCCGGGACAATGCCCGACACACGCAGCTTCCCTTTCCAATTCGCATTCACAGGCACCGCTGAGCTAGCTTCCGGGGCGGGCGGGTCCTTTGCGGTCGAGGTAGGCTTCTCGTCAGGTTTGGCGAGTTCCTCTTCGGCTCGCAACCAGTCAATTTTGGGTGAACCTGTGGGTCGGCCTCTCGCTTGCCAGAGCTCGACTGCTCGACCTGCAATCTTTTCAGCATCCCCGCCATCCGGTGCGGTCACGGGCGAAGCTGTAGAGGCTCCAGCACTAGTTTGAGCTGATGGCTTAGCGGCTGAATTTGCGGCATCTCCCCCTGGTACGGGGGCTGCCGATGAGCCGCCAGACCCCGGCACCACCGGTGGCGCGGGCTCAGGTGCCCCGGCAGGCGGCGCTTTCGCGTCAGGATCAATACGTCCAAAAAGTGCCGCCGCCCGGCGCATCTTAAAAAAGTACATCGCGACCATTGCAAGCGCGAACGAAATGAGCAATGCCATCGTGAAGAGATGAAATGGAGTTACTCCCAGGACTGTGCCTGTCTTTTCGTGCCGGACTGGAGCCGCCAGGTTCATCTCTCGTTTGAACCAGTCGAGTGCCAGGTTGCGCGGCGCTTTTCCCTCGGAGAGCACACGCCGGGCCGCGATTCCCGATTCAAACTCGGCGAGGCCCTCCCGCATCTGCGCCGACGCTTCTTGCATAGCCGAATAGTCTTCGCCGGATGCGGAGATCGTTAGTTTTTGGAGTCCAGACGATAGCCGGGCCGCGCCCGACTTCATGCGTTCCTGGGCCAACTGCTCGATTCCCGCACGCTGTTCAGGTGTTACATCATTGGGCAACGCCATGAGCGAGGGATAAAGTTCCTTACGTGGAGGAACTCCCATCTGCTTCATCATTTGCCCCATGCCTGCCGCCATGCCACCTGCAGGCGCGGATGTGGGTTCGCTCATACCCGCCATGCCCTCCGCCGCCGGAGCGCCAGACGGAACTGCTGGTGCGGCGGCGGAGGGGGGGCTCCCGGGAGCAGGGTGGTGCTTGGCGTGCTCGTCAGGCGTCTGGCCAAAGCCGATTCCCGCAATTGCTAGCACCATTGCGATCATTGCCGGGAAAGAGCGTGAACGGTAACCGGTTTGCCCCGTTGATTTCCAGGCGATTTCGAGTACACGGATCATGGTCTTAAGTGCGATCCGATTTCTATTGCTTGCTTGCCGGCATGGTTCCCATCAGGGCCTGATGCTGTTCATGCGTAAGTACTTTGCCCGCTTCGCTGACTGCTTGAATGAAATTCATTCTCTGCCCGGAGCGCAACTTCTCAGTCTCCGCGATTTTCGCCTGAATCTTGGAATGGTCGGCTTGTTCCGCGCCCGTTAGCGCGTAGACCTCTTGCTCGGCCTGATCGATCTTGCGTTGTTCCGACGCCTGATCCAGCATCGCCTTCTCCTTCAATCGATTGAGCTTCGATTTTTGATCTGCCGTTAGAGTGATGTGCTGCGGGTGATTAAGGAAAAAGCCAGTTGAGCCGATGTGCAATATGTGCGAAGCACCGGGCTGTCCTGGCATGGCAGAGGCAGGTCCGCTCATTCCAGCCATAGGCGGGGGAGGAGCCGGAGCATTCATGCCGACGTTACCGCCGGGTGGCATACCCATCATGCCCATGCAACACATCCCCATTGCCTTGGCGGGGGCTGTCATTCCTCCACCCGAAGGCATACCGCCCATGCCTCCCATCTCGCCCTGCATACCTTTCATGCCTTGCATCATGCCGCCCATTTCGCCCATCATGCCCATGCCCTTTCCAGCGCCCATCGGCATGGGCTGGCTGGCTTTCGATTTGCCGCCGGCACCGGTCTGATCCACAGCGGCCTGCAGCCTCGCGATCTCGGCGCGCATCTCCGCGATTTGATCCGTCAACTGCTTATTCTGGCTACTCGCATTGGCGGGCGCAGGACGCCCCATAGGAGCCATCGGGGCTTGGGCGAAGCTGGTCATCGCTCCCGGAAACATCAGCATAGTGGCACAAAACACGGTGGTCGCCCGCCCAGGGATCCTTGTGTCAGTTAGAAACATTGTGATCATATACTTGCTCCTGAATTTTGAGGGTTAGTTAATTGTCTGTTGAGTTAAAGTGGTGCGTCGTGAAGATTTTTCCGGGTGAAAGAACCCATGGACGTTTTACGGCTTTTCCATCTTGCCCATCTTGCCGCCCTTATGCATCATCGACTCGTGGGACATCATCATCTTCATCTTCTTATCCGCCGGCATTTTATCGAACATGTCGGCCTTATCCTTCGCCGACATCTTGCCTGCTTCCTGCCCCGCCGTCTTCATCGCGGCCATTTTCTCCTTGGCGGGCATCTTGTCGATCATGGCCGCTTTTTCCTCGGCGGGCATCTTGTCGAGTTTGGCCGTCATCTCTTCGTGCGACATTTTCTTGCCGGACATTTTGCCCATCTTGCTGTGATCCTGGGCGCCCTGTCCGAAAATCGGCGTGGTCGTCAGACCCGCCAGCAGAGCGGTCGCTACTACGATTGTTTGGATATTCTTGCGCATCATTTCGTTTTTCCTTTTGATTTTCGAGTCCCTCGTCATACTGAATTGACTTGGGGACAAGCTTTGAAGCACGATCACTTCAAAACTTGCTATTTAGCCGATGCCATCTCGATTTTGCTCACGGTCACGGTCTTTCCATCCGAACCCAGCGTTCCTGTGAGTTTGACGTTGTGTCCTGCATGTTTCTCCAGATCGCCGAAATCCTGGTTTTTAATTTCTTGGATTCGGCCTTTGCTGACGAATACATATTTATCGCCGGCTTTAATACAGTTCTGAACGCACTTACTATCCATGTGAGCCTTCCCGCACATGCTTGCCGAAATCTCACCCGTCCACGTCTGTGCGGCGAAGCTCGCTCCGCAAAAAATCAGTCCCATCAAAGCAATACGTATACCTTGTTGCATATTAATAACTCCTTCTCTCAGATCAGTTGACTTGAAGCATCCATAAGAAACTGCAAAAACTCCGCCACTACCAATGCTCTTTATCTCTGCGGCTTTGGCTTTCGTTCGCGGCTCCGGTCGCCCATATGCCCGTCGCCCATGGGCATCACCGCAATCTGATTTGTCACGGCATGGCCTCCGCTCATGGACCTTGCAATTGACTCGGCTCTTGCTTTGTCGCCGTCCGCCTGAACTTGTCCAGTGAGCGTTACCATTCCGTTACTTTGGTTGTGCATTGCGGAGACATCTTTGAGCCCGGCTTCATCAAGCGATTTGCGGATGTTGGCGGAGATCTCGGCTGATTTCGTGCTGTCGGAAGCGCCAGTCGACTTTGTGGAAGTCGCCGAACACGCTGCCAAAGTTCCAAACGCTAGCAGCGCGATCAGGAATCGCGCTCTGAACCCGGTGGTCGTCTTCACTTGACTGCCTGCTTTGCCATTGTTCGATGGTCGGCTGCGATTTGTCGCGCACGCTGCGCCGCCTTGTGAAGATCATCCGCGAAGTACTGACAGTGGCCGGCGGTCTCGCCGCTCATCGGATGCTTGCTCTCATGCGCCGTAGGCTTGGCCCTATATTGTGCCGCCAGTTCGTAGTGCTCCTTCGAATCTGCTTCAAGCTCAGCCGCCTTCGCATCAAAGTGCCGGGCGAGGAGTTCGTGGTCTTGCGCGCTCTTCGCGTTGCTGATGAGAGACTTCAAATCCTGTTTGCTAAGCAGCCCGCTATCGGCCGCCAACAGGAAGGGGCCGAAGGCGCAGATCGCCAGCAGCGGAAACCAGGCGCTTCTCTTTCCAATCAAATTCAAAATTTTCATTTTTTTGTTCTCCAGTTAAAACAGATTGCCGCTGAGCTTCTTTGAGGTCCTGATTCAGATTTCTTCTGACCTATGTGTGATGGGGTGGCGAGCATCCGGCAACGCTCAGCAAGGCGACGACGAGGGCCAACGCAATCAGGAACGGCAGAAAATTATAGTTCTCCAAACGATCAAGTTTGTTGACTGAGTTGGTGATGTGTTTCATAACTAGCTTCTTCCTTCGTTGCAGACGACTCGAGGTTCTGCACGATCCAACTGAGAGAAAGCACTTGGAGGGCCATCCGCTCATCAAGGCGAATTTCGGCTGATCGGATGATTTTCTACCCTTGATTTGCTCTGGCTGGGGACTTGGGTGCGGCATATAACGCAGCTTCTGCGGCAACTAGCGTATGATCCGATTGGACAGGGTCAAACAAAATGTTCCTGTCTGGGTCTTCATCGTGAAGATAAGTCCCACATTCGCGCAGTGACATCAAGGCGAGAACGAACTCGCCCGTGGCTCAAATCAATCCATTCATGTCCCCGAAACTTCCGATATTGAATCCGTTCGGGCTTGACCGCACTTCGACGAATGACGGCACAAGGTCAGATGTACCCAAGCGAAGTGGTCGGTCTCGGTTGCGAATAGAAAGAGCGATTCAGACTATTGACCAAATTCAAGCGCTTCCAAGGCAGTGCAGCGTGCCGACGCTGACAATACGGTTGACGACGAAGCAACGGAATGCAAAGGGCATGGCTTTCATGCGTACCAGCGTCGATTTGGCAATCTACAACTCAGCGCACACACTTGGTCCCATCGCACGATTTGTAACAAAGGCCGGGCTTCGCACACCTGCCGGGTAGGAGAAATATATGTAGATCAAGGCGTCCCTGTATCCTGCTCTACTGTCTGCAAGCCTGCTCCGCGGAAGCCTTGCTGCCTTTGCTCAAAATTATGATCAAAGTCAGAACCGGTCTGGCAGCAGGTACGAACCGCAAGATGGCCGTCCAAACCGAAATGGTTCCAACGCACGCCGCTCCGTGATGGAGCGCGTGCAAAAC
>JBKJSR010000404.1:0-9627 GCA_046594355.1 Bryobacter sp. | reverse complement strand
GTGGCGCAAACACGTCCAGAGGCCCGAAATACAGGTTCCTGGCGCTTTGAGGCCCCTCACCCGTTGGAAAGCCGCAGAGCAGTTAAATTCCCACTTGGAATCAATGGCTTCAGGGAGAAGACATCGCCCAACTGCGGCTTCCAGGTTGAGGTGAAGCGATAGCAAAGCGCACTTAAGTGGAGGGTGCCGTAAACGTATGAGCCGCCGCAGAAGTAGCGTATTGGCGGTATGCGATAGAGGGAGAGCCGAACAATTGCAGTGAATTCCATATCGATCCAGTGCCCTGGTTGTGAATCCGGTGGTTGCGTGTGGAAGGCTATCGAACTTAGCCCGGGAGATCTGCTGTGCGTCACGAAATCGTGACTGGAGGCTCTATTGATCTGGAAACGGTTGGAAGTCCGAACCGTCATCGTAGGTAGCAGTAGGCGGTGCTCATGCATCGGCGGAGGCTGCGAGGGGCACCTGTTCAGAGGAGTGGGAGGAAGGGGAAAATCAGCACAGCTTTGCAGGAATAGTCGTGACTGAAGCAACATCAGCTTTGATACTTGAGCTGTGAGCAATATCACGCTAGGGGAAAACAACATGAGCGTTGCACGATACAATCCATTTGATTTCACGCCATTTCAGGCATTTCGTTTGTTCGAGGATGCAGCAACCCAAAGCGCCGAGCCGTCAGCCTCGCGCCCATGGGCAGGTGCGGTCGATATTCTCGAAACTAAGGATGCGCTTGTCCTCAAGGAAGACCTGCCGGAAGTAAAGCTGGAGAACATCGATATTCGAGTCGAGGACGGCACTTTGACGATGCAACTGGAGGCGGTTGAGAACGAGAAGGGTTAGCATCGTATCGAGCTCAGCTATGGAAGCTTCAGCAGTAGCTTTACGCTGCCAGATACGATCCATCCAGAGAACGTGAAGGCCAGTTTCAAAGATCGAGTCCTTACCGTAATCCTGCCGAATAAAGAGATGGCGAAGCCCCGTCAGATCAAAGTTGAAGCGAGTAACTAAGCGCACATTGAGGCGATCCAATAAACTAGAGGGCAGGAGCCAAGTGCTCCTGCCCTTTTTGATCGAAAAAAAATGGAGAAGGAATATGAATTCAATCAAGACCGTACTATTGCTGGGTGGGATGTCCGGCGTTTTGTTGATGATTGGCCAGAGCTTTGGCGGGGAGCAAGGGCTTGTACTGGCATTTGGCGGTGCGGTGCTGATGAACTTCTTCAGTTATTTCTTTTCCGAAAAGATGGCGCTGAGTATGTCAGGGGCGCAGCGTGTCAGCGCCGAAGAGCATCCGCAGATATACGCACGGATCGCTCCCATGACAGAGAGGCTCACTGAGAAGATGGGTTTACCGATGCCGCGCCTATGGGTGTTGCCGGAGGAATCGCCGAATGCATTTGCGACCGGGCGGAATCCGTCGCATTCTTCCGTGGCAGTAAGTGCGGGGTTGCTCGAAGTGATGAGCGACCAGGAACTGGAAGCTGTGATCGCGCACGAACTGGGGCACATATTGAATCGGGATATTCTCATCAGTTCGGTTGCCGCGACACTGGCAGCGGCGATCACGGGCCTGGCGCGCTTTGGATTCTTTTTTGGCGGGCGGCGGGATGAAGAGGGTCGATCGGGTTCGAATATCTTCATGCTGATTCTTGCGCCCATTGCAGCACTGCTCATCCAGATGGCCGTCTCGCGAACGCGCGAATACGCAGCCGATGCCGTGTCGGCGAAGTACACAGGTTCACCGGTCGGGCTGGTGAACGGATTGCGCAAGCTGGATAGCTGGTCGCAGCGGATACCGATGGAAGCCAGCCCATCCATGTCGCACATGTATATCTTTCCGCCGATGATGGGGGGATTGTCCAAGCTCTTTTCTACGCATCCTTCGACGGAGCAGCGGATTGCAGCCTTGCTTGGGAAAAGCCAGTGAGACGGCTGAAACTCGGGCGCAAGGCAGCGCAGCGAATTGAAAAAGGAAATGTCTGGGTGTATCGGGGCGAACTGCATGAGGAAGTAGCGGCGGATCACCTGGAGGAAACGCTGCTGGTCGATGAGCGGGGAAGACTGCTGGGGAGCGCGTTGATCGATGGCGGGTCGCCGGTGCCAGTGAGGTTGTATTCGAGGCGCGAGGAAGCTTTTGATATGAAGCTGATTGAGTCGAGACTGGAGGTTGCCGTCGCTTGGCGCAAGCGGGTAGTTGGCTCTGGCAATACAGGTTATCGCCTAGTGTTTAGCGAGGCGGATGGGTTGCCCGGCTTGACGGTGGATCGCTTTGGGCCGGCGCTGGCACTGCAACTCAATCTGCGCAATTACGGCCCATTTACGGGGGATATTGTAAGTGCGCTTGGAGGGATGATTCAGGAGGGGCCGGCCATCCATTGCGCTGTGGTTGAAATGCAGGGAGTGCGGAGTTTGTTAGTGGGGGATGCGGACAAAAGCCGTCCCATTTATCAATTAAATTCATTGCAGTTTGAGGCTGATTTACTGGAGGGTCCTAAGACGGGCGCATTTCTCGACCAGACGGAGAATTATCAGGCCGCAGTTCAATGGGTGGATCTCTTAGGGATTGGCGGCCGCGGGCTGGATTTGTACTCTTCATCCGGAGGCTTTGCGATGAATTTGGCCGCGAAGCTGAGTAGAGTGGATGCGGTGGATTCCGCGAAAAGTGCGGTGACCCGTATTGAGGCGAACTGCCGGAGGAATGGGATCGAGAATGTTCGGGCGATAGAAGCGGATGTGAAGCAATTCTTACGGGGACTCGCGCAGGCGCGTCAAAGATACGACTGCGTAATCGTAGATCCTCCCGCATTTGCAAAGCAAGTCAAACAAAAAGAAGAGGCCAATCGAGCTTATTACGAACTGAATCTCAGAGCGTTAAGTGCGGTGGCCCCTTCTGGGTTGTATGTGAGTTGTTCGTGTTCTCACGCAATCAGTGAAAGCGATCTCGTCACAATCGTGAGAGAAGCCGCCAGTGAAAGCCGCAGAACACTAACTCTTCTCGAGAAAAGAACGCAAAGTTTAGACCATCGGGAAATTTTGACGATCCCCGAAACTGGTTATCTCAAATGTCTCTATTTTTGCGTCCACTAACGAGAGCGGAAGCTAGTGCTATTCCGCTTTCTTGCTTTTGCGGAAAGCAGCCCAGCGCTTCTTTTGCGCGGCGGCGATGCGGAGGCGGGCTTCTTCGCTGAGGACGCGCTTGCGGCGAGTGGGGCCGGCGGTGTGTGCCGGGGATGACGCAGCAGTGGTAGCAACGGATTTGCGGCCAGAGAGCATGCCACGCACCATTGAGATCTGATCGTCGATACGTTTACGTTGGATTTCTAAACCTTCCAGAGCTGCAGCGAGCAGTGAAGGGTCTTGGAGGGATGATGGGGGACGAGCCATTTAGTGTTCCTTATTTTGAATGTTACAGCTTTGACCACAAGCATATCAAAACAATTTCGCAGAATCGACTAAAATAGTTATAGGACCATCGTTGATCAACTGAATTTTCATGTGAGCGCGGAACTTGCCAGTTGATATAGGAACGCCGAGCTTGTGGATCGAAGCGGCGAGTGAGTTGAAGAGTAGCCGGGCGGCATCTGGTAATTCGGCGTTTTCGAAGGAAGGCCGGTTGCCTTTGCGTGCGTCGCCAAACAAAGTAAATTGACTGACGAGAAGAATGGCTCCTTCGACTTGACGGACATTCAGATTCATCTTGCCGGAGGGATCTTCAAAGATGCGCAGCTCGCATAGCTTGTTGGCAAGGTAATCGGCGTGCCGCTGGTTGTCGCCTTTCCCCACGGCAATAAGAACCAGGAGGCCGGGGCCTATGCTGGAAATTACTTCGCCATCTACTGTGACGCTTGCCGAGCTTACGCGTTGTACGACGGCTCTCATTGCGGCTGTTCCATTGACAACGAGTTCGCCCAGATGTCGAGGCGGCGGCGGAAGACTGGATTCCGGGCAAGGGAGTCGAGGTTAGAGTGCAAGCGATGTTGCCAGTTGGGCGATTCAGAAGTTGTGCCGGGTAGATTCTGCTGGTCCTGTTCACCCGTCAGTTCTTCGAGATTGATGAGGCGCATTTGTGAAGGGGACGCGGCGAGAAAGCGGCAGAGAGCAGTGAAGAAGACATCGGGGTCTGATTCTTCCGGAGGGATTAGAAAAGCTTTGCGCAATTGAGCGATGGCATGAGCGCGTGCGGTGCGCGCATCGGGAAGTTTTTGGGCGTCGAGGATGTCGGCTTGCACTCTAGCTTCGAGGTCCCTGCCAGTTAGCCAGCCGTCGAAGGTGGGCAGGTCATGAGTTGTAAAAGCGGCGATGGCTTGACGAGGGTATTCGGTAGCGGGGCGAAAGTCATCGCCGTTGCGCTCAAACAGGATGAGGCGGTAGCTGAGTATGCCGAATGAATCGAGAGCAGTGCGGAAGTAATCGGGAACGGTGCCCAAGTCTTCGCCGACAACCACCAGGCGACCGCGCTGGCTCTCGAGCGCCAGGATGCGGAGGAGGTCGTGGAAATTGTCGCGGACATAGGCACCATCGCGGGCGCTCATGCCGTCGGGAATCCAGTAGAGGCGGGCGAGGCGCATGACATGATCGAGGCGGATCGCACCGGCCGCGCGAGCCGCGCAGCGTATAGATTGGATGAAATAGCAGTAGCCGGAATCGGCGTGTCGTTGAGGATGGAGGGCGGGGAAGCCCCAGTCCTGGCCATTTTCGTTGAAGTCGTCCGGCGGAGAGCCTACGCGAACCTTGGGGGCGAAGAGGTGCTGGTTGGCCCAGTAGTCGGCGCCGACGCGGTCGGTAGCAAGGGCGAGATCGTGGTAGAGGCCGAGAGGAAAGCCGAGGGCTTTGACGCGTTCGTGCGCGAGATCGAGTTGTTGCTCGAAGTGCATTTCGACGAAGGCGTGGAATTCGATTTGGCGAGTGAGTTTGATTTTGAGAGCGCGGGATGCGGGCGAATCGGGGGATTGAAATTCAGCAGGCCAATGATGCCAGTGCCAGGCATCGGGATCGCGACGGTGGAAGTATCGGTCGAAGGCCATGTAAGTGCAGTAGTTCTCGAGCCATGGCCCGCGGGTGTCGCGGTAAGTTTTTAATGCGGAAGATTGGTGCCTGCGGAATTGCCGGTAAAGCAAGAGAAGGAAGAAGGTCTTGATGCGGGCGACCTTTTCGTATTCGACGAAATTGGCTGTCCGCAAGGCGGCAAGCCGCGCGGCGATTGCCTGGGAGTGGACCAGACGTTGAGCCAAAGGGGAAGCATGGAATTCCGGGAAGCGTTCGATGTCGAGATAGAGCAGGTTGTGAGTGAAGATACTCAAGGGAAGATAGGGGCTGGTGTTGAAAGGAGTGCGGTTGTGAATGGCATGGAGGGGGTTGAGGGCGATGAAGTCGGGTTGAGTGTGTTCGCGGAGGAGTTTGGCAAAGTCCGTGAGATCGGTCAGATCGCCGCAACCCCAGTTACGCCCGCTGCGCAGAGAAGGCAAGAAGCAATTAATGCCGTTGAGGGGACGATGGCCGGGAGGGAAGTAACAGCGGTCCGGGGTGAGGATCCAGCGGATTTTGGCTTGGCGTGCGACGGTGCGAATTGTAAGGTTGTGGTAACCGGAGCTTGCAAGTCGAGCCAGGATTGGGTCTCCTAATTGGCAAGCAGTGAGGGAGGTGTTTTCCCATTCGATGAGGAGATCCACCGGGGAGCTTTGCTCGGCGGGAGTGAGTTGAAGCATTAGAGTTGCGAGTGGAGTTGACGCGCTTTCGACGAGGGTTAGATGGGGAGTGAGTTTTGCGGCTGAGTCGGCATGGCTTGCGTCGAGATGGAGATGGAGCCGACTGGTGTCATCGAGATGGATGGGATAGCCGGCGAGGGAAGTGGCGAGGGCATTGGCAGTGTCGTCCGAGACATGACGGAGGTGCCCCCAGATGGTCTGATAGCTGAGTTCGAGGCCGAGTTGAGCGGCGAGGGTGTTGCGTGCGTCTTCGATTGATTTCAGGATGGCTGCTCCTTCCCTATTCTAGGAAGCATGGAATAATGTATGTATGGAGAATCGTACCGATTTTGGTGCCGCGCCTGCGGATTTGTTTGCTCGTATCGATCAGGAATTTTCGGGCAATGAAGGCGAGGGAATCATAACGACGACGCTGGACAGTGCGATCAACTGGGCGCGGAAGAATTCGATTTGGCCGATGACCTTCGGACTGGCTTGTTGCGCGATCGAGATGATGGCAATGAGCGCGTCGCGCTACGATGTGGCCCGCTTTGGAGCGGAAGTGTTTCGCGGATCTCCCCGGCAATCGGATCTGATGATTATCGCCGGACGGCTGTCGAATAAAATGGCACCTGTGGCCCGGCAGCTTTATCAGCAGATGCCGGAGCCGAAGTGGGTGATTTCGATGGGCGCTTGCGCGACTTCGACCGGGGTGTTTAGCAATTATGCGCTGGTGCCGGTGAATCAGGTGATTCCGGTGGACGTTTATGTGCCGGGGTGCCCGCCGCGCCCGGAGCAGTTGATTTATGCGTTGATGATGTTGCAGGAAAAAATCCAGAAAGAGCATGGAAGCTTGCTCAAAACGTTAAATCTCGCCTAATTTTCCCACTCGCATATTTTTGTCAAGTTTTTGCATTCTGTTCCGATAAGTCTAGTACACGCGATTAGTTTAAGTTCCAGACTTCGGAAAACAGAGGCATCTATGTGTCTTGCCGATGGCTGGGCCATTCGAAGGCAGGGTACGTTGACCATGAAACTTGCAAATGCCATTTCGATATCCGTTCCTTCAAGAGGGAGCGATACAGAAGTGTCTAGTGTCGCTAAACGACAGGAAGCCGTGGAGCGGCGTGAGGTGCTTGCGGCGGTGAAAGAGTTGAATCTTCGTGGACTTACTTTGCCAAATCGTGCTTTGAATATTACATTTGATCGAGAAACCAGACAAAGCATCGTCCAGGTCGTGGATCGCGACAGTGGAGAAGTGGTGCAGCAGGTACCCGGAAAAGAAGTGGTGGAGCGGGCGCGTTATTACCGGGAAATCTCTGGATTGTGAAGATTGTGGAGTGGCTCGAAATTATTCTGCCGCTGCCGATAAGGAATTTGTAAGCAATGACAAGTTACGATTCGCCTCAAGGGTATCTCGAAACCGAGCAGAATTTTCAGCAGCAGCGTGTGCAGCAGGCTTCACCGCTTGAGCTGACGTGCATCCTTTATGAAGGAGCCATCCAGGCGGTGGAGCAGGCGCAAGTTTTCCTGAAACGCGGGGAAATACTGGCGCGGGGCCGATCAATCGCTAGAGTACAGGGCATTCTCATGGAGTTGACTGAGAGCCTGGATCGTAAGAAGGGCGGCGATTTTGCGGCCCGGCTGGGGCTTCTTTACGACTATATGCTGGGCAAGCTGAATGAAGCTCATTCGCAGCAGAATTTGCAGCCGCTGGTTGAGGTTCGTCAGTTGTTGATGGATCTGCTTTCGGCTTGGCGGCAGATTGCGCCGGAGTCGAGTCCCAATGGTTTAGCCGAAGACGGATCATCTGAGAGTGCCGACATCAGGCTGGATCTAGCGGGGTAGAGACTTGGACAGCGTTTTGGCGATGCCGAAAGCGCCTTGTTTCGCCATCGCTTTGGCGATGTGCTGTTCCGCGAAGTCGAGGATGCCGTCACTGCCGGCGCTCGATTCGCCGCCCAGCCATCCCGTGCCGCTGGATTCGCGGGCGGTACGGAGTAATGCCGAAGCGAAGAGCGCTTCAAACTCTTCGAGTGCCTGGTCGAGCCCTGGCCCCGGCTTGGGTTTGCTTGAAGGGCTGCCTGATGTGATCAGGGATGTGTTTAGTGCAATTGCGTCCGTCATCATAAAACCTCGATTTCCGCTTCGAGCGCTCCTGCGCTCTTGAGTGCCTGCAGGATTGCGATCACATCCCGCGCTGTCGAGCCAATTTGCTTGAGGGCTTGAACGAGGTCGTCGACACTGGCACCTGCCCCAAGCGAAATCGATTTGGCCTTATCTTCTTTGACGCCGACGCCAATTTGGGGAATGACGACGGTTTTTCCTCCGCTCAAGGGCTCGGGCTGTGAAGCGATGTAGGAAGTCGAGATGTCGATGGACAAGGAACCGTGCAGGATGGCGATTGGGCGCAGACCCACCTCTTTGCCCATGAGGATCGTTCCTGTTCGTTCATTGATTACTACTTTGGGAATACGCTCAACGGGTACAGAAAGATCTTCAATCTGCGCGTAGAACTCTACTTCTCTGCCGAGGAAATCCTCGGGAGTTCGGACGGCAATCAGGCCTGGATTCTGGGCAGTGGCAACCGCTTCTTTGCCGGTGAGCTTGGGGAACTTGCGATTGATCGCATCGGTGATTCGGGCAGCGGTGCTGAAGTCGGCCTTGAGTAGTTGTAGTTTGAGGGAGTGCCCCGGGGCTACCGATGGAGCGTCGGCTTCGAGCAATGCTCCATTGAGGATTCGGCCCACTGTCGGATGGTTGGTGATTGTTTGATTGCCTCGGCCACCCGCGACAAAGCCTCCCGTGATCAATGGGCCTTGAGCGACTGCAAAGACTTTTCCATTTGCGGCGCGCAGGGGAGTTTGTATCAGGATGCCTCCCTGAAGGTTTTGGGCGTCTCCGATCGCCGCGACGGTTACATCGATTTTGGTTCCGTTTTGAGAGTATGGGAGCAGCGTGGCAGTAACCATCACGGCGGCGATATTACGAACAAGCATTGCGGTGGGATTCACCTGAACCCCCATGCGATCCAGTAAGTTGGCGAGACTTTGTGAGGAAAAGAAGGTTTGCCGTTTGTCGCCTGTGCCATTGAGACCAACGACCAGACCGTAGCCGAGAAGCTGATTGTCTCGGGCACCCTCAAGGGCAACGAGCTCGCGGACGCGCATCGGTTTGGAATCAGCGGCCAAAAGCGGGATGGCGAGCAGCCGAAAAATCAACAATAGATTGATCAAAACGGTAGTATCCCCATCAAGATTCGATACACAATGTTGGGCCGACGAATGGAGTCGGATACGAGGCCCTTTCCATTCAGTTGAATGCTCATCATGCCAATGCGATCACTGCGCACGTGGTTGTTTGCCGAGACATCGTTCCAGCGTACGATTCCGCGGACTGCCAAATGGTGCTTTTCGGAATTGACGGCGATCTCCTTGGTCGCCTGTACAACGAGGTCTCCGTTGGGAAGCACTTCGACAACGCGGCCGGAAAGAGTGCTGGTCAGTACGTTGGACCGATTGGTGGAACCAGTGCCGTCGAGTTTAGTAGTACCCGTCAGGGTGGCGAGGTTCGCCAACGCGCTCAGCGGGCTAGGTTTGCCTAGTAGAGAACTAATGCTTGAGTTGGCTGAGGATTGCCGGGATGACGCAGATCTGCCCTCGCTGGTGGCGTTCAGGCGGTCTGAAACTATGATCGTGATTGTGTCGCCGACGCGGCGGGCTCTGAGATCGCTAGCAAGATCGCTGTAGCGCCCGGTCTCGGAGTAGGTTGAGCCGGGAGTACTTTGCGATTGCCCCGGGAGTGCCGCCATCATAGTGAATGCCAGCAAGAGTATGAGATGAGTCATTGTGCTTTCTTTCCTGCGGTGGCGCGAATTTCTACAGTTCCCGGTGCGACCGCAATGGCGCGCAGCAGGCGTTTTCTATCAAGTGTTGCGACCAATAAT